>QHXE01000476.1 GCA_003222835.1 Acidobacteriota bacterium
TTTGCAATTTTCAATTTGCATTTTTCAATTTTCAATTTGCAATGCTTTTGGCTGAAGCGTAAACGACTTCCGTGCTGAATGCGATTTTGAAGATGCTTCCTTCACTACTTGAAATGAAGAACATCACCAAGACCTTTCCGGGTGTCCGAGCTCTGGATGGCGTCAACTTCGATCTTTGTCAAGGTGAGATTCATGCGTTGGTCGGCGAGAATGGCGCCGGCAAATCGACTCTGATAAAAATTCTCGCCGGTGTGTATCCACATCCGGAATACGGCGGTGAGATCGTTCTCGGCGGATCACAACGACGGTTCGCCAGCGTGCGCGATGCTGAGCAAGACGGCATCGCCGTCATCTATCAGGAACTGTCACTGGTGAAGGATCTCAGCGTGGCTGAGAACATTTTTCTCGGTCGTGAGCCCCGGCGCTTCGGTGTGATCAATTGGGAAACGCTCTACAGCCGGGCGCAGAAACTGCTCACTGATCTGCACCTCGAAATTGATCCGCGGACGCCGGTGGTTAACCTGGGCATCGGACAGCAGCAGTTGGTCGAGATCGCCAAAGCGCTGTCACAAGATGCGCGTATCCTGGTGCTTGACGAGCCAACGGCCGCGCTAACTGACGCTGAAGTTGAAATCCTGTTTGGCATTCTTAATCGGCTGCGCTCACGTGGGGTGGCGATGATTTACATTTCGCACAAATTGGATGAAGTATTTCGCATCAGCGAGCGAATTACCGTGCTGCGTGACGGTCGCACGATCGACACGAAAACGACGTCGGAAACGGATGAATCGAACGTCATCGCAAAGATGGTCGGGCGCGAAGTGGATCAAATCTTTCCCCAAGCCAATCACGATCGGGGCGAGATTGTCTTCGAAGCCCGTAACGTCACCGTGGAAGATCCGGCAGTTCCGGGGAAGGTGTTAGTCGATCGGATAAGCTTCGCCGCTCGCAAAGGCGAAGTGCTGGGCATAGCCGGGTTGATGGGCTCAGGACGAACAGAATTACTGATGGCTATCTTTGGCGCGCATGCCGGCCGAAAATCCGCTGAGATATTTGTTGATGGAAAACTCGTGCAAATCAAACAGCCTTCGGACGCGATCAGACAAGGCATCGGTTTCGTCACTGAGGATCGAAAGCGTTATGGACTCATCCTCGATCAGACCATTCTGCGGAACATGACGCTTGCTGGTTTGCGCAAACTTTCCGGCCGTTTTGTTACTAATGAAGATGCCGAGGCTGCCGCCGGTGAACGCGCCGCGGGCGATCTGCGAATCAAGGCCGCGTCTGTTTTCACAATCGCGGGAACGCTGTCAGGCGGCAATCAACAGAAGGTCGTGCTGGCAAAATGGTTGTTGACGAATCCACGTGTGCTGTTTCTCGACGAGCCAACGAGAGGTATCGACGTGGGCGCGAAACAAGAGATTTACGCGCAGATTAATCAACTGGCCGAAAACGGCCTGACGATCATCCTCGTTTCGTCTGAGCTGCCCGAGGTCCTCGGACTTGCTGATCGAGTGATCGTCCTGCACGAAGGCCGCGTGACCGGCGAGTTCACCAGAAACGAAGCGACCCCCGAAGCGGTGATGTCGTGCGCGACGGGACATGAACGACGAGCAGCTTGAGATCGGCTAATGACTGAAACTTCGCGAACGGGGCGTTTTAAACTTCGCACCTCAGCGCTGCGCGCTTATACGATGCTGCTCGCGCTGGTCGTGATCTGGCTTTTCTTTCAGTGGGCCACGATCGACGAACACAATCCTTACGGCATCTTCCTGGGCGCGGTTAACTTTTCAAAACTCTTGCAACAGATGGCCGTCACCGGCGTGCTGGCCGTCGGCATGTTGATGGTCATTGTCTGCGGCAACATCGACCTTTCGATTGGCGCAGTCGTGGGACTCGCAGGCGGCATCGCGGCACTCACTCAAGGTTGGGGACTGGTTCCCTCCCTCGCTTCAGCGATTTTGGTTGGAATACTGATCGGCGCGGTGCAGGGTTCGCTCGTAGCGTATGCGAACATTCCTGCTTTCATTGTGACCCTTGGCGGGCTCGAAGCGTGGCGCGGCGTAATTCTGAGACTGACAAAAGGCGCAACCATCCCGGTCGAGCTGCCATTCTTTCGTTCACTCGGACGCGACTTCCTCGATCCGCGGATTGGTATTGGATTGGCCATTGCCGGAATAGCGGCGATCGCTTGGTCGAACATTCGCCGGAAACGAGCGCGACAGCGACATGGATTAGCAGCTTTAAGCGTCAGCGCGATTGCGGCTCGGATCGCGATTCCTTCGATCGTCATCGTCGCGTTCATTTTTTTGATGAACAAAGCAGGTGGCGTGCCGATTCCGGTAATCTTTCTGCTCGCGGTTGCGATGGCCGGAGCCTTCTTAACAGCGAACACAACTTTCGGTCGCTATCTTTACGCCATCGGCGGCAATCCTGACGCGGCGCGATTGTCTGGGATTAATCTGAAGCGATACATCCTGGTTGCGTTTTGTTTGATGGGTGCGCTCGCGGGAATTGCTTCGATTCTGCACACCGCGCGCGTCGGCAGCGCCTCGCCCGACGCCGGCACTTTGATGGAACTCGACGCCATTGCTTCGTGCGTGATCGGAGGCACGAGCTTGATGGGCGGACGCGGCACAGTCTTCGGGGCAGTGTTGGGCGCGTTGATTCTGGCGAGCCTCGACAACGGGATGTCGCTTTTGAATGTTGAGAATTGGGCGCAATACGTCGTCAAAGGCAGCGTGCTGGTGGCTGCCGTTGGCTTCGATATGTTCGGAAGAAGAAAATCTTAATTGAACTTCCCTCTCCCTTTGGGAGAGGGTTAGGGTTAGGTGAGGGTTTAGTGCGCAACGAGAATACGTCAACTAACTTAATCTCGTGTAAGTCCCTTTCCCCGACCCTCTCCCAAAGGGAGAAGGAGATCGCTACACTCTCCTCTCCTGATTCAAATCAATTAGGTCTGGTCTGCGCCGTTGATCTCGGCGGGACAAATCTGCGGGCGGCGAATATCGATCGCGATGGTTGCGCTCATGAACGCGTAAAGAGATCAACGCCTAAGTCCAACAAAGCTGAAGACATTGTTTCCGCGATCCTCGCAGCGGTAAGACAGTGTGAAGCGAAAAGCGAGAAGCGTGGCGCGCAGGTTCACACAGCTTCAGTGGTTGTCCCGGGATCGGTTCACGCGGAAACGGGCGTGGTTATTAATGCGCCAAACATTCCTTGTCTGCTGGGATACAAACTTGGCGCGGCGCTGGAAGACGAACTGGGTCGCCGGGTGTTGCTGGAAAATGACGCGAATGCCGCAGCCCTCGGTGAGATGTGGCGAGGCGCAGCGCGGGGTTGTCGCACCATCATTTGCCTGACACTCGGGACCGGGGTTGGCGGCGGGATTATTCTTGATGGAAAACTCTGGCGAGGCGTAGATGGAACTGCGGGAGAGATCGGGCACATGAGCGTTGAGCCTTTCGGCGGCGTAAAATGCAAGTGCGGCAACTTCGGCTGTCTCGAAGTTTATGCTTCGGCGACCGCGGTTGTGCGCCTGACGCGCGAGGGACTGGCCCAACATCCGAGTTCGCGTTTGCATTCGATTTCCACCGACCAGCTCACTTCGGCAGACGTTCATCGCGCGGCAGTCGAAGGCGATCCACTTGCGCTCGACGTCTTTCATTCGGTCGGCGTTCATCTCGGTATTGCGATGGCGAGTATCGTCGATATCTTCAATCCCGAAATGATCGTTGTGGGTGGCGGCGTTTCGGCGGCGTGCGATCTATTTGCGCGGTTTGCGCAGGCAGAAGTTATGAAACGCGCGTTTTCTGTTCCCGCACAGCGCTGTCGTATTACGAAAGCAGAGTGTGGTGATGATGCGGGGCTTCTGGGCGCCGCGCTGCTGGCGTTTCAAAAGCGCGAACCTGATTTCAGCCACCAACAGGCACAAGAAGCACAAGAGATTTGATTTGCTCGAACCGACGAGGTTTAGCTTCTCTCTTGAGCCTTTTGTGCCTTTTTGTGGCCTTATGCTTTCATTGACTCATGCCTGAACTGATCATCCACGGTCATTTCTATCAACCACCGCGCGAGAATCCCTGGACTGGGATTGTTGACACTGAACCAAGCGCCGCGCCTTTCCATGACTGGAATGAGCGGATTCATTCAGAGTGCTACCGGCCAAACGCCTTCGTGCGCATCGCGGATCCTTCCACTCTTGAAGAGCGAATCGTCAATAACTACACGAACCTCAGTTTCAATTTCGGGCCGACGCTTTTGAGTTGGCTCGAAAGCAATCACCCAGACACATACGCGCGCATCATTGAGGCGGATCGCGAAAGCGCCCTGAAACGCGGTGGACATGGCAACGCGTTTGCTCAAGCGTATGGACATGCGATTCTGCCTTTGTGCAACGAGCGCGACCTGCGGACGCAGATTCGTTGGGGCATGGCTGATTTTCGCCAACGCTTCGGACGTGAACCGGAAGCAATGTGGCTTCCTGAAACTGCCTGCAACGATGCAGTGATGAGAGCGCTGATCGATGAAGACTTGCGATTCGTCATTCTAGCGCCGCATCAAGCGTCACGTGTGCGCCCGAGTATCAGTACCGCGAGCGGACCGGGGTCCCCAAGCGGGCAGCCCGCTTGGGGTGGTGGATGCGACCGGGTCGATTCGTCCGCGGGTGGCACAGAGTGGCAGAGTGTGAACGATCAAAACATCGACACGAGCCTTCCTTATCGCTATCTACATCCCGACGGCTCGGCTCGATCTATTGCAGTCTTTTTCTACGACGGCCCAACATCGCGAGCCATAGCATTCGAGAATCTCTTGAGGTCCAGTGATGAACTGGTCGATAGGTTAGCTCGATCGGCCAACAATCGAGCGATGCTAAACGTCGCCACGGACGGTGAAACATATGGGCATCATTTCAAGTTTGGCGACCTCTGCCTGGCTCATGCGCTGGAACTGGATGCTCCCGCGCGGGGCTTTAGGATCACAAACTACGGCGAGTATCTCGAAAAACATCCGCCCGCGTTCGACGTTGAAATCAGCAAGGGACCAAACGGGGAAGGGACATCATGGAGTTGTCCACATGGCATGGGTCGCTGGCTTCGCGATTGCGGTTGCCAGACAGGAGGCGAGCCGGGTTGGAATCAGAAGTGGCGTACGCCGCTGCGACAGGCGTTGGATTATTTGCGCGATGAAAACATCCGTCACTTTGAAGCAACGACGCTCTTTAACGATCCCTGGCAGGCGCGCAATGACAGCATCGAACTGATTCTCAATCAACATTATTCGCGCGAACAGTTCCTTTACGATCATGCGGGTCACTGGTTGTCGGCTGACGAACAAGGGAGCGCGCTCACTTATCTCGAACTTCAGCGCATGCTGCTTCTGATGTACACGAGCTGCGGTTGGTTCTTCAACGACATCTCCGGGATCGAAACGAT
>QHXE01001097.1 GCA_003222835.1 Acidobacteriota bacterium
GACTCAGGCGCACCAGCATTTCGGGCCATGGATGCAAGCCTGTGGGTCCAGGCGGGAGATGCGCCAAGTCGTCAAGTTTTTCAAGAAAATCTAAATGAATCAGAAAGAAACCCTCAACAGCACTGTCAAAGACCACGACCTTAACCTGCTCGTCAGTTTCGATTGCGGTGATGATCTCGTTCACTTGAGGAAGCATCTCCGGACCGAAAATGTTAAGCGGCGGGTGGTCAAACGTTACTCGCCAATACTCGGGCGAGCGCCGGGCCAGACGTATCTCAGTAGTCTTAGTTACCGCGTAATTCTGGTCTTTCATGTTTGTTGTCTCCTCATCACTTAGGTGGTCCCACATAGGGAAATTCGAGTAACAGATCGCCGTGAGGTCCTACTTTGTCTTCCGTCACCTTTCCATTGGTGAGGATGCGAATAAAAGAATCGAACGCATCATCGGTGAGTGTCCGGCCATTATCGGGAAACACTGCCGGGCGCGCGGGGTCGTAGGACAGAACATCTGGGAGCAATGTCCCTGCCACCCGCTTCGCCTCGGCCGGCGTATATCCACCTGTGTGCTCTAGAGCGTGCGCGAAGGGAGCAAGGAAACGCTCATCGTTCACCGGTTCACCTCCGAGGTAGGCATCTCTTTCTTCGACAAGGATGACCGATTGCGCAGGCCGGGCTCCGCGCTCCACTTGGATCCAGCCGTCACCATCACCTCGGGTAAGCGTGCGCGCCCACAGGCGAACCTCTTTTGCCCCCAAAGCAGAGTTAGGTACTTCGAGAACGATGCTGCACACATTTTTGTCAGCGAAGAAATCGTCGCCCGTGAACTGCAAGTTGTTCTTCGCCCCTTCCACGTCGCAGAAGAAAGGGTCGCTGCGCCAGCCGGCAAAGAAGCGGGTATCACCTGCCTCAATAACCCTCGCCTCGCGCCCCATTGACACCGGCGCCCCATCAACGATCAGCCGCCCGCCATTGCCGGTACCGGCGGCTTGCGGGCCATCAACGCGGCGGAGAATCGCGGTTTGTGCGCCGCCTTCGAAAGGTGAGAAGCTCAACCGGTACGCGATATCGGCAACCGCATCACCATCGGTGTCAATCTTCAGCTCGTACAATGCTTCGGGTGCGAAGGGTTCGGTCGTAGTAGGCCCAGGAGGGTTTTCGCCGGCAGACGGATGGACGTTTATAATAAGGATGGATTTCCCAGTGTCTCCCGGTTTGGGAAAGGCATACAGATCAGTGAAGAAGTCCAGTCGGGCGTCCCCTTGGGGAAAGCCGAAGTCAGGGCCAGAGTAATGATGCGACATGGACTAGGTCTGTGACCGT
>QHXE01001098.1 GCA_003222835.1 Acidobacteriota bacterium
AGATCAGCTCGCCGCAGTTGAATCTCGGATCTAAAGCCTGGCAAGCGTATTCTTCGTCCGACCCTTCAGAAATCGAAAGCTTACTGGCGGAAGATACGGCGGCTCTGCCATTTCTGAAGTCAGCGCTGTTCAAGCACCTTGCGCGCTTTCCATCCATGCGCAACGGGCTGGGACGCGATGGAAGTCTTTGCCTGGACCTAGTGGCGGACGGCCAAACTGAATTCAAATCCTTGTTTCCCGCGTTTGGAAATCGTGAACCGCTGTATGGCTTCGGTGATGCGCAGGTTTTTCTTGAATTGAAACGTTTAGGGAAAGGACCGCATCCGTTGCTCATCATGAAAGACCATGCGAGCCCAATGGATTCGGGCGAATTGTTAGGAACCTCGTTTCGGATCACCGATCACAAAGCGGTTTTGAACGGCTACGAAGATTTCGTCAGACTGAATGGAATTGATTTGTGGTTGGGCGGCGTGCACCTGCAAGGAGATGAAGCCGCGTGGCGCTGGGATGAAGATCACTATCGGCTGGATCGTAACGCAAACTGTTAGTTTGCGCGCCGCTGTCGACCATCCAGACTGTTGTTATGGGCTCTTTTGATTACAAGCCATCATATCGCCGCAATCTGCCCCACATTCAACCCGAGGGCGCCACTTTCTTTCTGACATTTCGCCTCGCCGGCTCTCTTCCTCAATCGCTGGACGACCAGTGGAAGCAGGAGCGTGAATGGCTCGAACATCTGCGCCAATCGAATCCTTTTCATTACGACCGAGTCAAATTAGATTTCGAGCGGAAATGGTTCGCCAAGTTTGAGTCCGTTTTGGACGGCAGCACGCATGGTCCTGTTTGGTTGAGAGACGAGCGTATCGCCGCCCAAATCGCGGAAAGCTTGCGCTATAGAGATGGAAAAGTTTATCGCCTCGACGCCTTTTCAATCATGGCTAATCACGTCCATGCAGTCTTCAAGCCACCGCCCGTAACACAAGCCGTTAGCTTGCGTCCGGAGAATGTCAAAGAAACAGATCAAACGTGCGATCTCGTTTACCTCTCCCTAGCTTCGATCATGCAGTCATTGAAAGGCTATACGGCTTTTCAATGTAATCGGCTGCTGGAGCGTAAGGGCGAGCTCTGGGCCCATGAGAGTTACGATCATTATATTCGTGATGGTGAAGAGTGGAATCGAATTGTAGCCTACGTACTGAATAATCCCGTTAAGGCCGGTTACGTCAGCGATTGGCGCGAGTGGAAATGGAACTATCGTCGTGAATGATGCGGATAAAAGAAATTGCGATAGGTTGTGCGAATGTGCGCGCGTGGCGTAGCGAAAGAACCGCCGCGCAAAACCTTCTGGCCCACGAACCATTTGTCGTTGTATTCGTCAAACTCTGATTTGAAGCCTGGATAAGGTACGTAATCGGAAGTCGTCCATTCCCACGCGTCACCGATCATTTGCTGACAGCCGTAGGCACTTTTTCCCTCTGGGAATGATCCAATCGGAGCGACATTCCAAAGTCTGTTCTCAAAGAGATTCCCATGAATTTCGTCGGGCGCCGCAGTGCCCCAGGGAAACGCCTGCTTTGAATCAAGCGCAGGGTTGAAGCTCGCGGCCTTCTCCCATTCGGCTTCAGTCGGCAGACGCTTGCCGGCCCACTTCGCATACGCTGAGGCTTCGAAAAAACTAACGTGAGAAACGGGTTCGTTGAATTTTGCTTTGGCAGAATGCAAACCGGCAAAATCACGAATCATCCATTCACCGTCTCGCTGTTCCCAGTAAAGCGGCGCCTGCCAGTGCTCCTGATTCACTTTCTCCCAGCCGGCGGAATGCCACCAACGAAAATCCTGATAGCCGCCGGCGTCGATGAATTCGAGATATTCTGCATTGCTGACCAGCGCCCGATCGATTAGGAAGTCTTCCAGGAACACCTTGTGCTGTGGCTTCTCGTTGTCGAACGCGAAATCGTTACCGAACCCCGAGCGGTAGCGAGGGGCTTCCGCGTACTCATCAAGGGGCCGGTCGCTACCGCTCGCGGTTCTGTAACGCACGCCATAACCAAGCTCAAACAATCCCCCCTCAACCTCCACCATCCCGCTCACGCTTTCAATCGAGACCGGGGCCGGCGAGATTGCCACAGCAAACTGATCACAGAGCAAGTGCTTGATGTCATAAACCAACAATTCCTGATGCTGCATCTCGTGTTCGAGACCGAGCCGCACAATCGAAAAGATCGTCTCGGCATCATCGCGATCCGACACACTTTCAATAAATCGCGACATTTGTTCATCGATGTGGGCGCGATACCGCAGCGTCTCTTTCACCGTAGGCCGCGAACGGGTGCCACGTTTCGGTCGCGCCATACGCGGCCCAAATCCTTCGTAATAAGAGTTGAAGTAAAAGAGAAAGTCTTCGGAGTAGATTCGATATCCCGGTTGGAACTTCTGCAGCACCGTCATGAACTCAGCGGTTTGAATCACATAGTCTTCAATCTCCAGCGGGGCCACGATCTCGAGCGTACGCGCGCGGACCTGGTGATACAGATCAGCGATTGATTCGGTCTCGGGTGATTTCGTCAGTTGTTGAATTGAGGAAGCCATTATTAGTTCCGACTCAAGAGCACCTAATCATACTCGCCAATGTCAACGGTAACCAAAGTAGAATAATTCAATGAGCCCGCGCCGCGGGCGGCAGTGTAAAGCCCCAGGAGTAAGCCCGGGGTCCGTTATCCAAAAAGATCTTTGAGCCCTCGATGGAGCGCGACAGAAGTTGTAGCCATCTTGAACGAAATTGTGGCCGGTGTGAATAACTCGCTGACGTTTAATTAGTGAGGTGTTTTTCGTCCATTACGCAAAAGCCGCCAGCATTGCTTCCTTGGCTGCTTGCGGCAACTTGATCGGAACAAACCAGCTTTGGTCGTAAAGATAATCCTCGCCCGAGTCGTCGATTATTCTTACTAATTGATCCTTTGCCGCTCTCCGATCGGGAAGCATTCGATAGACCTTCCACAATTCCAGTGAAACCGGATAGCCTTCATTCTGGACACAAATTGCGAATTGATGTTGAGCGCTCATAACTTCTAATCGAGGAGTTCTTTAACTTTCATTTCTTTCTTGCCGATGCCGTGGGCCTCATACCAATGCAACTCGGCATAACATTCTGAACCGTTCGGTAGCTGGACGCGACCAATTCCTTTCAGCTTCCGCCACCTGCCTCTTCCATGCTTCTTTCTCAAGCTCCGTAGATCACGAATTTGACTGCCGACCGCGACTATTTCAACCTCTGAGATCGGGCCGATGAGTTCGAACTTCATCCGCCGGGAATTTAA
>QHXE01000477.1 GCA_003222835.1 Acidobacteriota bacterium
CCTCCTGACTTTAGCTGGGTGGCAGGAGCAAACTACTTGACTATAACCGCTTTAACGGTTTCGACTGGGCAACGAAACCGTTAAAATGGTTATTTTCTTGTCCCGCCACCAAGCTAAAGCAGGGTGTGAATGAGAGCCTACAAATTCTTGGCGCAGTTTTGTTTTTTTCTTCCAACACCCGCCTAGCGTCTGCGCTCTACAGACTGATATCATTTTGCCCTTTGAAGAAACTCAATCGTTATCAAAAGCTGAGCTTTGCCTGGCTGCTCATCGGGCTTATTCTCTTTGCGTTTCTGGTCTATCGCACCGGCGTCAGTACGATTGTTTCGAATATCAGGGTATTCGGGGCTTACTTCCTGCTCTTGCTTTTGATCTCCGGACTGCGACAAGTGCTGCGTACTTTCGCATGGCGGTATTGCATCGACCGCGAGCATCGGCAGGTGAGCTTGCTGGAACTCTTCAAGCTGCGTCTGGTGGGTGACGCGATCACTGACTTGACGTTTGCGGGGCCGGTGCTGGGCGAGACGGCAAAGACTTATGCGATGGGCGAACACATGCCTCTTACGTTCAGCCTTTCTTCAATTGTCATAGAGAATCTGATTTACAGTCTGGCGGTAATAGTCTTTATCATTAGCGGCGCTTTCGTCTTGCTGGGACGAATTGCGTTGCCGCAGCAGATTCGGGTCGCGACCGTGGCCGGAATTCTGGCTCTGGTGGCGCCGGTGTTGGTTGCGCTATGGCTCATTAGCAGGCGGCGTTTGATAATTTCGGGAATACTCCATTGGCTGGAAGAGAGAAACTGGCTGCCGCAGCGAATCGCCCGTAAAGAAGCCCGCTTGAAGTTATTCGAATCGAATGTCTACGAGTTTTACGGCAAGAATCGCGGCGTGTTTTGGCTGATCATGTTGCTCGAAGTGCTTGCGAATCTTGGCGGAGTAATCGAGGCATACATAATTCTGGGCGTGACGTTTGGGGTTTATGGGTGGCCGTACGCGTATCTGGTCGAATGGATGAATCGGGTCGTGAACACAGCGTTCGCGTTCGTGCCGTTGCGGGTGGGCATCGATGAAGGGTCGACCGCGTTGACGTTGAAGTCGCTTGGTTACGCGAGCGCCGCCGGAGTTTCGCTGGCGATTATCCGCAAGGTGCGGACGCTTTTCTGGATTGCGGTGGGATTGGTTTTGACGGCGCAATATACGCTGTCGCCGAAAGGTGTGGGTGAAGGTCGAGGATCGATCAAATAAGAATCCGCAAGGTTAACTGAAAGAGTCGAGATGGGATCAGTTTACAGTTCATTAGGTATCGTGGAATGCGACCATGCTGATTTTCCATTAGCCCAGGCGTTCACGCCTGGGTTGATGAGTCGCGTGAATTCTTGAACCCCATTTATGGGGCCTTTTTGCCAACACTTTCAGGAAGAGGCGGTCTAAAGCAGTTTATGCCAAAACTTCCTGAAGGAGACTTGTTGAATTAATGGAGCTTCGGTTCCCGAGGCGTGAACGCCTGGGCTAAGGAAAAGAGTTTTTTCAGCAACCTGTTAGAACCGACGGCTGAAGTCTTATCGGACAGGGCGCAAGGAATGAAGAAGCTTATTGTCACGGCTGATGATTTCGGTCTCACTGAAAAGGTTAATCAGGGGATCATCGAAGCGCATTGCCGCGGCATCGTCACCAGCACGAGCCTGATGGCGAATGGCGGCGCGTTCGAAGATGCGGTCGCGCGCGCACGCGAAGCGCCGCGACTGGGGATCGGCGCTCATCTGAATTTGACTCAAGGGCCAACGGTAACGCCGCCAACTGTTGTGCGCAGCCTCGTCAATCGCGAAGGAGAGATGGGCACTGGTCCGATCGGTCTTGGTAAGAAGATCGCGACCGGCAAAGTCAGACTTGGTGAAGTCGAATTGGAGTTGCGCGCACAAATTGAAAAGATTCTCGGCGCGGGAATTGGGCTGACACACCTCGACGGGCACAAGCACATACAGCTTTTACCGGGAGTATTCGATATCGTACTGAAGCTGGCCGGCGAATATGGGATAAAAGGCATTCGATGCGCGGCTGAACCTTCAAATGCGTTTGCGGTTCTAAAACATGCGCGGCGCAATGGTAAGGGCGGAATAAAGCAATACGGTTTGGGCCGGGCTCTTTCGGTGTTTGCGCTAAGGTCGCGAGGCAAAGCAGCGCGGGCCGGCTTGTTTACGCCGCGATACTTTCTGGGAATTGCGCAAACGGGGTTTCTTGACATCTCGGAACTAAGTCGCATACTGAACAACTTACCGGAAGGCGTCAGCGAGCTTATGTCGCATCCTGGTTACGTCGATGAGGCGTTGGCACGAACCCCGACGCGCTTGTTGGGACAACGACAGCGAGAATTAGAGGCGCTGACCGACCCAACGGTCAAAGATTTGATTGCTCGAAACAATGTTCAATTAATATCATACCGCGAACTAAGCGAGGCCCCATGAAAGAAGAACGGTTTGGCCAGTTTCCCCGAACGGCGGTTGATTTTTCGATTGTCGTTCCTTTCTTCAACGAAGTTGATAGTATCAAGCCCCTCTACGAGAGCATTGTCAAAGTCATGGATGTTCTCGGCCACTCGTACGAAATGGTGTTTGTCGACGATGGAAGTCGCGATGGCAGCTACAAGATCCTCAGAGAGATTTCGGACCGCGATGCTCGCGTTGCCTTGATTCGGCTGCGCAGAAACTTTGGCCAGACAGCGGCGCTCAAGGCCGGCTTTGATTATACGCACGGCGAAATCATCGTCTCGATGGATGGCGATCTGCAGCACGACCCGACGGAGATTCCCCAATTCATTAATAAGATTCTGGAGGGCTACGACATCGTCAGCGGCTGGCGCGTAGATCGTAAAGACGCATGGCTGACGCGACGAATTCCCAGCCGCATTGCGAATCGGATAATGGCCAAGCTGTCACGCGTCGAACTGCACGACTTCGGCACTACGTTCAAGGCGTACCGGCGCGAAGTCGTTACTGAGTTGCAGTTGTATGGCGACCTGCATCGTTTCATTCCGGCGCTGGCAAGCTGGCAAGGCGCGAACATAGCTGAGATTCCGATCAAAAATATTCAGCGTAAGAACGGCAAATCGAATTACAACATCTCGCGCACGTTACGCGTATTGCTGGATCTGATCAGTGTGAAGTTTCTCCTCGACTACTCGACGCGGCCATTGCACTTCTTTGGTTTCTTTGGCGTGTTGGGAACAGCGACTGGTTTCCTGAGTGGACTATTCCTGCTCATCAAACACTTCTACTATCACGAAGACATCATGGATAACCACGGGCCTTTGCTTTTCCTGACGGTGGTGCTGCTGATCAGCGGCATTCAGTTCTTGTCGATAGGTCTGCTGGGCGAGATGCTGGCGCGGACCTACTACGAATCGCAGAACAAGCCCATCTACGCGGTACGTGAAATCAGGCCACCGCGGGTGCGGCGGGCAAAGCGCGAAGCGCAACTCGGTCCGTTCGAAGAATCGGCGGAAGCCGTCAGCGCCTGGCGGGCGGGAGCACCGCACTAGAGCCTCAGAGCCTTTCGCTTATGTCGAATACAAATAAGTTTACGATTATTTGCCCGTGCTGCGAGGCGACCGTGATCGTTGATACGGAGACAGGCGCGATTCTTTCTCACGAAGAAAAACAGAGACCGCTCGGCTCGTTCGAGGACATGAAGAAGGACCTCGAAAAGCAGAAGCAGACACGCGAACAGATATTCGCGCAAGAGATGAGTTCTATGAAAGACCGCGAGCGCCTGCTGGAAGCAAAGTTCAAAGAAGCCATGAAGCGCGCGGAGAAGGATAAGGACAAGGTTTATCGGAATCCGCTGGATATGGATTGATTTGCCCTCTCCCTTTGGGAGAGGGTTAGGGTGAGGGTTTAGCAGCGAATCCAACTGTATCCCCTCTCCCGTCACGTTCGCAGACCCGAGAAAAAGATGAATGGCCTTCGTTACTATGAGCTAGGTCCCTCACCCCAGCCCTCTCCCAAGGGGAGAGGGAGATCGGAGAAACAATGAAACGTCGTCGTTTTGTATTAAGTGTGATTGGTGTTGTTTTGCTAGCGGCGAGCGTCGTTGGCGTCACTGCTCAAACGAAGCTGCCGCGAATTGAATTTCGCGAGCGCACGCTGGCAAATGGCCTGCGTGTGCTCAGTGTGGCGGATAAATCGAGCCCCTCGGTGGCCATCAATGTGTGGTATCACGTCGGCTCGAAGGACGATCCCGATCAGCGCAGCGGCTTTGCTCACCTGTTCGAGCACATCATGTTCAAATCGACAAAGAACATGAAGGCCGAGATGATGGATCGCCTGACAGAAGATGTCGGCGGCAACAACAATGCGACCACGCAGGACGACGCAACGATCTATTTCGAGACCATCCCATCGAATTACCTCGAGACGCTTTTGTGGGCTGAGGCGGAACGGTTGGCTTCGCTGACGGTTGACGATGAGAACTTCAAATCAGAACGAGCAGTCGTCGAGGAAGAGTTTCGACAGAGCATTCTCGCGCCGCCGAATGGGCGGTTCTTTTATGCGATAGATGTCAGGTCATGGAACGCGCATCCATATAAACGGCCGGGCATCGGCAGTATCGAAGACCTTGACGCCGCCACCATCGACGACGTGATCAAATTTCACAACACGTATTATCGGCCGGACAATGCCACACTGATTGTCGTCGGCGATTTCGATCAAAAGCAGCTTGATACGTGGGTCGACAAGTATTTCGGTCCTATTCCTAAACCGGATCTGGCTTTGCCGCGCGTTTCAGTTACCGAGCCCGCGCGCTCCGGCGAGAAGCGCTTTGTGGAGTATGCGCCGAACGTGCCTTTGAAGGGAGTGGCGCTTACTTTTCTCGCGCCTTCGACCAGGAGCGATGACGCCCCGGCCCTGAGGATGGCGGCGACGATCCTTTCGCAAGGTCGATCGTCGCGGCTGTATCAGTCATTGGTTTATCAGCAACAACTTGCGGTCAGCGCGAACGCCGGCGCAGACCTGCGCGAGGACGCGGGCATGTTCACGTTCACGTCTTTTGCCGCCAACGGCAAGAAGCCCGAAGATGTCGAGACTGCATTGAAGGCAGAAATCAAGAAGTTGCAGGATGCGCCGGTCTCGGCGGCAGAACTCGAAAAGGCGAAGAATCAAATCGTCACCGGCCAATTGCGGCAACGCGAGACCAGTCTTGGAAAGAGTCAGGCGTTGGGACGCGCGGCTGTGATCTTAGGTGATCCGAATCGCGTCAATACCGACCTGGATCGATTGCAGGCGGTGACTGCGGCCGATATTCAGCGCGTGGCGCAGAAATATCTCACCGATAACAATCGCTACGTCATTTATTATCTGCCCGAGTCGGAGCGGCCTAAAACTTCCGGCAATAATCCGTCGATGAAATCCTCGAACGGAGGAGAAGCGAGATGAGAAACAATATTATGAAGATCTCATGCGTCGAAGCCCTCCCTCACCCTCGAGCTACTGTGCCATCTATCCTGCGGCTGTTGGTGGTCGCGGCGATCATTGGTGCTGGTGCTATCAGTTCTGCCGCGCAGACTGCGCA
>QHXE01001100.1:0-200 GCA_003222835.1 Acidobacteriota bacterium
TGCAAGCCATGTTCGAAGGGGAGCTCGACGAGGTGCTCGACCGCTCGCGCTATGCCCGCCGAGCCAAGCGGTCGACCGGTGATTTGCAGGAACCGGCGGGCGTTAGCGGTCACCGCCACGGCCACCGCTCGCGGACGCTGTTGGCAACATTCGGCCGGCTGAAGATCGAGGTGCCGCGCGCCCGGCTGGATATGCCGGAC
>QHXE01001100.1:250-1102 GCA_003222835.1 Acidobacteriota bacterium
CTGTTTGGCGGCGCGGTCGGCAAGGACACGGTGAGCCGGGTTTGGCGCAAGGTGAAGAGCGATTGGGAGGCTTGGAATGCCCGCTCGTTGGCGGAAGAGCCGATCGTGCGGCTCATTCTCGACGGCACCGTAGTGCGGGTGCGGCTCGACCGACAAGCGACCTCGATCTCACTGCTGGTCGTACTTGGGGTGCGCGCCGACGGCCAAAAGGTGTTTCTGGCAATCAAGAACATGGGCGGCAAGAGTACAGAAGCCTGGCGGGCGGTGCTCGACGATCTCATCCAGCGTGGCCTGCGGCGGCCGCAATTGCTCATCGTCGATGGCGCGCCGGGGCTGGAGAACGCGATCGCTGCGGTGTGGGACGGTGTTCCGGTCCAGCGCTGCACCGTCCACAAGCACCGCAATTTGCTCGCGCATGCACCCGAGCGTCTGCATGAGGAGATCTCCGCCGACTACAACGCTATGATCTACGCGGCAACGCGGGAGGAGGTTGAGAGGCAGCGCAAAGCCTTCATTCGCAAATGGCGGCTCAAGCACCGCCCGGTCGCCGACAGCTTGCAAGAAGCCGGCGACCGACTCTTCACGTTCACGCGGCTGCCGCTAGGTCAGTGGCGTAGCGCTCGTACTACCAACGCCATCGAGCGATTGCATGAGGAGTTCAAGCGCCGGATCAAGACGCAGACCGTGCTGCCATCGGCGGACACCGCGGCCATGTTGTTCTGGGCGTTGCTCGCCTCCGGACAGATCAGCCTGCGCAAAGTCGATGGTTGGCACACGCTCGCCACCAAGCTCATCGATCAACCGATAGATCTTGCCGCGTGATCGAGACCGTCAAAAAAGGGGGGTACTCAG
>QHXE01001106.1 GCA_003222835.1 Acidobacteriota bacterium
TCTCCCTTCGTTCAAGGACCAGCGGTTTCAGTCCGGCCTTTGCCAAATAGTAAGCGGCAACTAAGCCATTATGGCCGCCGCCAATGATGATGATGTCGTAATCAGAAGTCACAGAAAAAACTCAGAATCGACCCCATCCAGATGGTCGACATTTTAAGCACCGTTAGGCGCGGAATATTTATAGCCATCGAAGCTCTTATTACTTTCTTCTCACAGCGCGAAAGCTCAAAGCTTTCGCGCTGTGAGTGTGAATCTCTTAGATTCTCGTGACTATAAATATGTCGTGCCTACGGCACGAAGAATCGGATGGATCTTAGGACGTCACTCGCAATCCCGTCTGTTAACTACTTCAAATCCTTCAAAATCTCCATGGCCGCATTGCGTCCACTCGCACCCATGATGCCGCCGCCCGGATGCGTGGCCGAGCCGCACATGTACAGGTTCTTGATGGGCGTGCGGTAGTGTGCCCAGCCCGGCACCGGGCGCAGGAAAAACAGCTGCTCGAGCGTGAGCTCGCCCTGGAAGATGTTTGCGGTGTCAAAACCTGTCGATGAAGAATGATGTCCTTAATGTTTGATGCATGTTCGGCGATGGTGTCGATCACCGTGTCGCCAAACTCTTCACGCTTTTCGTCCCACGTTCCTTCCTTCAAGTGGTACGGCGCGTATTGAACGAAGCATGACATAACGTGTTTTCCCGGCGGCGCGATCGAAGGATCTGTCAACGTCGGAATCACAATGTCGATATAAGGCCGGCGTGAATAGCGGCCATACTTCGCATCGTCGTAAGCGCGTTCCATGTAATCGACGCTCGGCGAAATCGACACGGCGCCACGAAGATGTGGTCCAGCGCCGGGCATCGATTTGAAGTTAGGCAAACCGTCGAGCGCTAAATTTACTTTTCCGGATGAGCCACGAAACTTATAGCGCTTGATATCGTCAACAAAGTCTTCGGGCAGATGTTCTTCGCCAACCATCTTCATGAAAGTCAGCCGCGGATCGACGCTCGATGAAATCACGTCAGCGTAAAACTCATCGCCGTTCTCCAGAGCTACACCTTTCGCTTGTCCATTCTTCAGAATGATTTTCGCGATTGGTGCTTCCACGCGAATTTCCGCGCCTGCTTCACGCGCCGCATCCGCGATTGCGTTCGAGATAGCTCCAGTGCCGCCGCGCGACAGTCCCCACGAGCGAAACGCGCCGTCGATTTCGCCCATGTAATGATGCAGCAGAACGTAAGCCGTGCCCGGCGACCGCACGCCTAGAAACGTGCCGATGATTCCCGACGCCGACATGGTCGCCTTCAACACGTCGGTCTCGAACCACTGATCGAGAAAATCAACGGCGCTCATCGTCATCAACTGCACCTGATTGTATTTGTCTTCAGACGAGAGTTTTTGAAAGCGCCGGCCCATGCCCAGCAAATCGAGGAGACCTTTGAGATTGAGCGAGGCCGGATCGGGCGGGGTCATATTCATGATCGGTTTGACGAAGTGCGCCATCTCGATCATTGCCTTCCCGTATTCGTCATAGGCTTCGGCATCGAGCCTTGAATGACGCGCAATCTCGCGTCGCGTCTTCGCATGATCGTTGACTCGCCATAAGTAATCGCCGTTCGGCATCGGCGTGAATGTTCCATCAAGCGGGAGAATCTCCAGACCATGTCGCGGCAGATCGAGTTCGCGAATAATCTCAGGACGCAGCAACGAAACGACGTAGGAGCAAACTGAAAACTTGAATCCGGGAAAGACTTCTTCCGTCACCGCCGCGCCACCGAGCACGTGTCGCCGCTCAAGCACGAGCACACGCTTGCCCGCGCGCGCAAGATAGGCCGCGTGGACTAAGCCATTATGGCCGCCGCCGATCACGATGACGTCGTATTTTGCGTTCATCTCGAGATAACTGTATCGCTGATTGAAAACTAACACCT
>QHXE01000267.1 GCA_003222835.1 Acidobacteriota bacterium
AACAGCGCCTGTTCGTGCGCGATGCGCGCGGACATTGTGCGCACCTCGACGTTGGGAATGCGCGCGAGGCTCTTGCAAACCCACTTCAGGCGGCGCTTCAATTCCTTCTCTTCACAGATCGGCTCCCATTGAAAAGGCGTGTTCGGCTTCGGCACAAAACCGTTCAGCGAAGGAATGATTTTGCCGGCGCGACCGACGCGACGGCCGGCCTCGAGCATTCGATCCTTGATGCGCTCGACCAGCACGATCATTTCTTCCAGGTCTTCATCAGTTTCCGTCGGCAGGCCAACCATCATGTAGAGCTTAATCGTCAGCATCCCGCGATCGAAAACCGCGCCGCAGATGTCCACGATCTCGTCGTTGGTCAAATTCTTGTTGATGACGCGCCGCAGGCGATCCGATCCGGTTTCGGGAGCGACGGCGATTTGCTGATCGCGCGATTCAACCAGCGCGTCAAGCAATTCGTCCGAAATCTGATCCAGACGAAGCGACGAAACCGAGATGCGATAATCCATCGCGCGCAAGCCTTGCAGAATCTCGCTGATCTCCGGATGATCGCAGACGGCGGTCGAAACCAGTCCGATCTTGTTGGTCTTCGCGCGCCACGCTTGCGCCTTTGCCAAAATGTCGCGCGCCGGCACCACACGCGGCGGCCAGTAGTTGTATCCGGCCCAGCAGAAACGACAGCCTTGCGAACAGCCGCGCGAGATCTCGATCAGAAAACGATCGCCCATTTCGGCTTGCGGCGCCCAGATGCTGGTCGAAGGCGCGAAGACTTCGTCTCGTCTCAATTGGTCCGCGATTTCGGTCTGCCCGCGGCGAATTGCGCGGCGCAAGCTGCCTTCTTTTGGATTCTCGGCCGCAACCGCGCGGCCGACGCGCGCAGGAACGCCTTCGGCAAGTGGTGTGTAAGCGGCCGCGGCCCCGTCGTCGTGGTAGCTGACGTCATAAAGTGAAGGCACGTAGAAGCCGCGGCCCTCTCGCGCCAGCGCCAACAGGATTTCTTCTTTCGATTCGTTTTCAAAGATCGTGTCGACGAGTTTCGGTCCCAGAATCTCACCTTCGCCGACGCCGATCACATCAGTGAACTCGGCAATCGGTTCAGGATTCAGGAATGACGCCGCGCCTCCCATCACTATTAGCGGATCATGCAGGGTTCGATCCTTTGCCCAAACCGGCACGCCGCTGAGTTGCATCATGCGCGCCATGTTCAGGTAATCGGTTTCAAAGGAGATCGAAAAAGCGACTACGTCGAAGTCTCTGATCGGAGTTTGCGATTCGAGCGAAAGCAAAGGCGTGCGGGTGCGTTCGTACTCCTGCATTTCATCGAGTGTGTAAGAAGCCCGCGCGTTAGCAAGGGCTCGTTTACGAGCGGGGCCCTCCCTGACGGTCGGGCTTCTGACACTGTCAGGCAGGAACGCTCGCTCACACGACACACCGGGAATGCGATTGAAGAGTTCGTACATCGCCTGAAAGCCAAGGTTCGCCATCCCGATCGAATAGACGTTTGGATAACACAGCGCGATGCGCAGTTCCGCGCCGCGCTTCAGCATCCAGCCTTCCTCGCCGGCAAGTTTACGTCTGTAGCTTTCGACGATTTTCTTCATAAGATCGGGACACCTCTCTCACTGGGAGAAGGCCTAAGCACAACGAAACGAAAAAATGAGGGTGCTCTCTAAGCCCTCACCCTAACCCTCTCCCAGTGGGAGAGGGCGATCAGTTATGCTGAACCGTTTCCAGAAACGCCTTCAGCTTTCGCGACCGCGAGGGATGGCGCAGCTTGCGCAGCGCTTTGGCCTCGATTTGACGAATGCGCTCACGGGTCACGGCAAAATGCTGTCCGACTTCTTCCAAAGTATGTTCCGATCCGGTCGTCCCCAAACCAAACCGCATCTTGATCACCTTCTCCTCGCGCGGCGTAAGTGTCGCCAGCACTTCATCGGTGATCTCGCGCAGGTTCGAAGCCACGACCTGGTCCGAAGGATTCATGATCGATTTGTCTTCGATGAAATCGCCGAGATGCGAATCTTCTTCTTCCCCAATCGGAGTTTCCAGAGAGATCGGCTCCTGCGCGATCTTCAGGACCTTGCGCACCTTCGAAACCGGAATGTCCATCTTCTTCGCGATCTCTTCGCTGGTCGGTTCGCGGCCCAACTCCTGGACCAACGCGCGCGAAGTGCGAATCAGCTTATTAATCGTTTCGATCATGTGCACCGGGATGCGAATTGTGCGCGCCTGATCGGCGATGGCGCGGGTGATCGCCTGGCGAATCCACCAGGTCGCGTAGGTGGAAAACTTATAACCGCGGCGCCACTCAAATTTGTCCACGGCCTTCATCAGACCGATATTTCCTTCCTGAATCAGATCGAGAAACTGCAACCCACGGTTGGTATACTTCTTCGCAATGGAAACGACCAGACGCAGGTTGGCCTCGACCAACTCACGTTTCGCCTGGCCGGTATGGTGCTCTCCGGTAACGATCGCTTGCAGCGAGCGCCTGATTTCAACCGGAGAGATGTGGTGCTCCTCTTCGATTGTCTGCAAACGCTTCTTGGCGTTCGCCACGTGCTTCTTATAGGCCTTGGTGTCATCGGCCTTGAGGCGCTTCTTGGTTAGTCTTTCAGAATAAGTCGCCAGCTCACGTTCGGCCGACCGCACTTCTTTCTGCACGTTCCGAATTGCATTGATGAGCCGTTGTCGCGAGCGCTCCGTCAGATTCAACCGGCTAATTTCTTCGGCAATCTCAATCCGCAGCCGGGCGACTCGACGACGCAAACGCAGAAGTTTCCTGGTCTTCTTGCCACGCGTGATCTTCGTTTCCGCGCGCAGCTTGGCCCATTCCTTCAAAGCGTTCTTGAACAGCTTGCTGATATTCTGAATGCCTTCGATCGTCCACTCGCGATACTCTTCGGCCTTGTCTTCTTCGCCGGCCAGTTCCGCCTGCTCGGAAAAGTTAACGACTTCGCGGATGCTGATCATTCCCACGGGCAATTCATCGCCAATCTTGAGCAATTCGGTGACCGCGATCGGCGAACGCGCGATAGTTTTTTGAGTTTTGATCTGGCCGCGCTCTATGCGCTTGGCAATCGCGACTTCGCCTTCGCGCGTCAAGAGGGGCACGACCCCCATCTCTCGCAAGTAGAGCCGCACCGGATCGTTGGTCTTCTCCAACGCTCCCGCCGATAGATCGAGTTCGAGGTCTTCATCCACGATCTCTTCATCATCCGTGGCAATCGCGGCGGCCTGTTCGATCAGCCGCTCGTCCGAGTCGGCCACGTGGATGTTCGACGCATCCAACTTCTGGAGCACGTCCTCGATGTCATCCGGTGAAACCACATTATCCGGCAACTCGCGGTTGAGGTCGTCATAAGACAGGAATTTCTTGTCGCCGCCAAGTTGCAGCAACCGATCCATCACATCGTCCTTTTCTTCGATAGCCATCTTCTCGAATACCGCTGGCGCGGTTGGTCTTATAAATATTTAGTTCCTGTCCCCGGCGGCTCTCTTTGATTAAGAGTGAGAGTCGGGCATGCGATGTTCAGAGTTCAAACTTTAGTTTGCAGCATTTGATGAGAGCAACCTAAAGGTTGAACTCTGAACATTTGTATTCGAACTCTCACTTCTGCTCACGCTGCCGGCAGCAAAAACGAGCCGCGTTGCTTTGACAGTTCCAACAGCTCAGCCGCCAGGCGGTCGCGGCGTTCGGTGTCACCGGAACGTTCGGCTTCAGCCGCTTCAGATCTCAATTCGTCAATACGACGATCGAGCTTCATCAAGCGCAAAGTGCTCAAACAACTCTCGGCCGTAGCCAGCGATTCGTCGAATGATTCGGCCGATTCGTTCATTATCAAACGCGGCAGCACGTCGGTGGCTGCCGATCCGCCGGCCGTTTCTTCGCTCAACGAATCAAAGTTGATCTCGCTTCCCGCGTCACTGAGTTTGATGAGCGCTCGAAAGATCGGAGCCGTCGCCAGATCGTCCGTATCCAATGCCTCGAGCCGAGGCAAGACAATCTTTCTGAGTTCTTCATGAGCCATCAGCAGGCCCAAGAGCTTCTCTTCCGCCACGGTCACATTGGCCGCGGGCTTAATCACGTCCTGAACGGAAGCCGCGTCTGTGCTGGCGCCGCTTCTGATTCGCGTCCAAAGCTCGCGGCGCTGTTCCGCATGCACGCGGAGGGCATCCATGGTTATCTCAAAGTACTCGCTGCGTTGAATCCGATTACGGACAGCGCGAACAAACGGGAGCGTCTCCTCAACTGCCGCAGCCTTATCAGCCGGGCTGTGAAGGTTACGATCCCGTACCGCTTGATCGATCACAAATTGTATATGTGGTTGTGCCTCGCCGCGTCGCCTTTGGTACTCTATAACGCCGTGTTTTCTGATGAATTCGT
>QHXE01000268.1 GCA_003222835.1 Acidobacteriota bacterium
TGCCCATGGTGAAAGCCGAGCTGCGCTCAGAGAAGCTTTGGCGCGAAGAATATGACGACGATGAACGCGCATGGTTTGAGAAGACCGTCGAGCTAATTCGGCAGCGATTCTTTACGCTGAAAGATTTTTCGTCGCAAGGCCGCGCCTATTTTTCCGACGACTTCGATTTCGACGAAGCCGCGGTCAGCAAGAATCTGAAGAAAGAGCCGCGCCTGCGTGAATGGCTTCCTGCGCTCGCGGACCGGCTCGATCAAGTGGATCCATTCTCGGCAGCGAACGTTGAAACCACCCTGCGCCAATTCGCGGATGAACTCGGCGTCAAGGCTGGTCTTTTTATCAATGCCGCGCGCACAATGTTGACGGGTCAGGCGGTGGGTCCGTCGATGTTCGAAGTCTTTGAGATCATGGGACGCGAACGATCGGTTAACCGCCTGCGCAGCGGCGTCCCGTGGTTCGACGCGATGGAAGAGTTGGGAGACGTGTAGCAGGCTGGACACGTTAAAGGAGTGAATAAGCGAATGAAATCATTTATAGCCATAATTTCAATCATATTTGCGAGCACCTTGACACTCGCGCAGAACAGCAATCAGAACACTAATTCAACCACGCGCACGCGCACTGTGGTCGCGAAACCTACGCCGACACCGAAGGTGACTATGTCGGGCGAGACTGGGGGTTCTACAAATCAAACCCGAACGCAGAGACCCAAGACCAGTTCAACACCGAACGCGTCTTCAACAACCGTGGTTGGCGCCTTTGACAAAATTATCGAAGGCATCCGACGCGCGAACGTCGACCTGGTTACCGGAGGGTATTGGAATAACCCCGCGCTGATTCTCTTCAACTACAACGGATCGGTCACTAAGGGTTGGGACCAGATGCGCAAGAATCGCGAGGCCTCTTATCCCGACATCAAAGACGTGAAGCTGGATGTGCATGACCGTCACGTGGTTATGCTGGGAACTCAGGGCGCCGTGGTCACCTGCCTTTGGACGCAAACGCAAACTTACAAAGGCGAGCCCGACACCGCTTCGGGTCGCATGACGCTCGTCTTCAAACGCGTGGGCAACGATTGGAAGGCCGTGCATCTGCATACCTCACCCGACAAGCCTGACGCATCGCGCATCCCGGCGTCTGAGCAGATGCCGACAACAAAGCCAACTCCTTAGTGTCAGTACCCCGAGCGGTAGCGACGGGCCTGCTATTCGTCGGATCTCCTTAGGTGAGATCTTTGGCCCACGGCATCTCCGAACTCAACGGCAACTTTGCGAGGGCAGAATCTTCAGCCGCGTAATCTAACGTCGACAAGCCAGTCTCCAGAGGCGGAGTCCGACGCTCCCATTCAATCGTGCGCCGAATTGCTTCGTTTGTTTTCACAATCTCCTCGTATCCCAATTCGCGACGGATTCGATCCGAGCTCGCAACCCAATGCTGCGCGAAATTGCCCGGCGTCTGCAGATTCTCTGGAATTCGCTCCCGCGGCAGAACGACGAAGCGCCCTTGCCAGCCCATTCGATCCGCGACCTTCTTTGCCCATTCCAACTCAGAGAAAGATTCTTGCTCCGCCACGTTGTAAATTCTTCCGGCGGCTTGGGATGAAGTTGCCGCCAACGCAATCGCCGCCGCGACGTTTTCAACATAGCCTCGCGGCGAACGCCACGCCGCCACAGCTTCCGAATACAAGATCGCCGGCCGTCGATCCTCAATTCGCTTCACGATCGGAAAAAATCGACGCAAGTGATCGCCTGGCCCATAGACCATCGGCAGCCGCAGAATCGTTGCCGATATCCCACCGTTACCGAACCGCGAGCTTTTCGCCTCTCCCTTTGGGAGAGGTGGGTGAGGGTGCGCAGCATAGCGACCGGCCTCTGCTTCCGATTGAAACTCGAACACATCAGAAGCCGACCCGATCGCTCGCTCCACCGCCACCTTGTCGTAAGCCTCATCAATCCAACCAAACACACTCTGCAACTGCTGCAGACGTTCCACCGGATATGTCTGCGTCGTTTTCCGCAGCGGAGATTCTTCTGTAAGTGGCAGCGGTTCGAGTGGCCCAGGCTCGCTGCCGTGGAACACGCCGCATGCGCGATACACATCCATGCTGCTAATCGCAACAATGCGTGGTAGCACAGACTTCAGTCTGTGATTCCCCGCCGTGGATCCAACGCCTCGAACAGTCTCAATCAACTCCTCCGCCTGCTTGCCCGAACTAAGAATCAAATCAATCACGACGTCAGGCGCGAACTCGCGAATCGCCCCGCGATAATTCCCAAGCTCTCGCCGATCGCCAATAATCTCTTCAACTTCAGCCGGCCGCGCCGCCTTGCCTTTGTCACGATGAAACACCGCGACGGAATGTTCCTGCTCGTTTAGCTGCCGAACCAACGGTTTTCCAATGAATCCGTTCCCACCGATAATCAGAATGCGCATAACTCTCTCTTCCCGATGACATATATACGCATAGATGATGACATCGGTTATTGCCACGACCTTCACCCGGCCGCGCAGCGTCCCGGAATATTCTCGTGAAGTTTCCTTGTAAGAATCACGCGAGATGGCTTTCAAGAGCAACGCTGCAGATGTCCTGATCATCGGCGCCGGTGCGGCCGGCCTGGCCGCCGCGCGCGACCTCAGCGTTGCCGGCCGCAAAGTAATTGTGCTGGAAGCGCGCGGCCGCATTGGCGGCCGTGTCTTCACTCACAAAGATCCGGCTTCTCCGATTCCCATCGAACTCGGCACCGAATTTGTCCATGGCAAGTCGCCAGCGCTTTGGCATCTCGCCGAGCGGGCCCACCTCAAACTCCATCAGACGACCGAGCGTCACTGGTATTTCGAAGACGGCAAGCTCAGCAAGTCCCGAGATTTCTGGAAGAAGATCGAAAAGCTGAATGACAAGATGAAATCGTCGGATGTCGATCAGTCGTTTAAGGATTTTCTTGCGTCATTGATATGTTGAAGGCTTTCACGCGGGAGACATTGAGCGGATCGGCATTCAGGGCATCGTCAAAGCCAACGAAGCCGCGGACGAAATTGAAGGTCACAAGATGTTTCGCTTTCTCGATGGCTACGATTCGCTCATGCAGGCTTTGTGGGCCGAAGCCGAAAGCTATGGCGCGACGATTAATCTGAAAACGATCGTCAAAGAAATTCATTGGAGCGGCGATCGCGTCGAAGCTGTTTGCGAAGACGATGACGGGGAGAAGTCTTTCGCCGCCTCCCGCGCGATCGTTACGCTACCGCTGGGTGTGCTCCAGACAAACAGAGACGAACCGCCCGCCGTGCGATTTGTTCCTGAACTGCCTCCGGAGAAGCGAGCAGCGATTAACCATTTGGCGATGGGCAACGTTCTGAGGATTGTCCTGAGATTTCGCGAACGATTCTGGGAATCATTGAAGCTCTGGGACAAAGACGCTAATCAGTTGAAGTTCGCGGACGCCGCATTCATCCACTATCCGGACGCATCGATTCCAACCTGGTGGACTCAATTGCCGATTCGAGCGCCCGTGCTGATCGGCTGGGCCGGTGGCCCGCGCGCGGATTCGCTCATTGGTACAGAACCGCTTGCTGTAGCAAGCGGGTCATCTTCGTCCGTGGAGCGGACGATTGAAAGTAGCCCAGCGCTTCAGCGCTGGGATCGCGAGCCCTCTTCTGCGTCAGAGCCCGCGCGGGCGACAGATGCAGCGCGCAACGAACTTCTCGATCAAGCTATCGCATCACTCGCTGTCATTTTCAACATTTCGACTGAAACTGTCCGCGATCAATTGGACGCTTCCTACTTTCACGACTGGCGTCACGATCCATTCTCGCGCGGCGCCTACAGCTACGTCCCCGTCAACGGCCTCGATGCCCAGAAGATTCTTTCCCAACCAATCGACAACCGTCTGTTCTTCGCCGGCGAAGCAACAGCCGTCGGCCACATCGGTACCGTCCACGGCGCAATCCAGAGCGGCCAACGCGCCGCCAGGGAGGTCCCGCTTCATGATCTTTCCAAGATTTTGGTCGAGGTCATCTAGAATACGGTGCGAACCTGCGGAACATAAAGAGAGTCCCTCGAATGGTCTACTCTGCGCTATCCATACACCAAACCGGGAACAGGAGCCGACTACTTCAGCATAACTGCCTTAAAATCAGTTTCAATTGCCTGTTTAATTCGACGGCACAGGTGTTGCGACCCGCTTTTTCGGGAAAGGGAGATTTACAAAGATGAAAAATTTGAGAACCAGGATTGGCGGCGCTATTTTGACGCTCGCTTTTATTTTCGGCATATCCGTGGCGGCAGAGATGACCGCCCAGGCGCAGGATCGAGGGGACCGTAACGCTCAACGCCAGGATCGCAGACGTGATAATAACGATAGATGGTCCGGCAACCAATCACAGAACCGTGATTGGCGGAACAATCAGTCTCAGAACCGTGATTGGCGGAATAGGGATCAGAATCGTGACCGCCGTGACGATCGTTTTGGTCGTAATGACCGCAACTATGGCCGCTATGGCAACAATGGTAATTACGGCAACTATGGCAACTATGGCAACTATGGCAACTACGGCAACTATGGTAACTACGGCGGCTATGGCAACTATGGTGGCTACGGCAACTATGGTGGCAATCAGGCCGCGGTGAACCAGGGTTACCAGTACGGCTTGAGCACCGGCGCCAGTGATGCGCAACGTGGTCAGAGCTTTGACCCGCAGAGATCACACTTTTACCGGAACGCTTCTTCGCAGGCCTTTCGCAGCGGCTTCGTGCAGGGCTATGAACAAGGCTATCGACAGTACTCCGGTTATGGAAACCGCGGCTACGGCAATCGCGGCGGCATCTTTGGCCGGCCTTGAATCGGCTGAAACCTAAAACAGGTCTCACCTCAAAATGCCGCGACGCACCTCGCGGCATTTTCGTTATAGCCCGGGCAGTAGCCCGACCGTTAGGAAGGGCGTCGTCGTGCTGGGAGCGCGGACGTCCCGTCCGCATTGAGCGCTCTGCCGACTGCCTTCTGCCTACTGCATTCCGCACTCTGCCTCGACCGTCCTTTACCATTCGCGATTTACCATTTACGATTTACTCATTATGGCTAAATGGACTTTCGAACCCGGCCACACCGCCGCCGAGTTCTGCGCGCGGCATATGATGGTCACCTATGTCCGTGGACATTTCAAAGACGTGCACGGCTCGCTCAACTTCGATCCGAAAAACCCGTCTGCCTCTTCCGTCGAGGTCACTATCGACGCGCGTAAGATTTGGACCGGCGAGCCGGCGCGCGACGCACACTTGCGCAGCGCAGACTTTCTCGACGCGGAGAAGTTTCCCGAGATCACTTTTCGTGGCCACCAGGTCGCGGTGATTGGCGAGGTCGATTACCGCGTGACAGGCGATCTCACGATTCGCGGCGTCACCAACCCGGTGGAACTCGACGTCCACTACCTCGGGCAATGGCAGACACCCTGGTGGGAAGACGGCGCCGACAAAGGCCCCAAGACCCGCGCCGGCTTCGTCGCCAAGACCTCAATCAATCGCCAGGACTTCGGCGTCAGTTGGAACGACACCATGGACCGAGGCGGCATCGTCGTCGGCAACATCCTAGAGATCACGATCGATGCTGAAGCGATATTGGAAGATGAGTGATTCACGCTGAAGGCGTGAAATAAAATAGCGCAGGGGTAAGCGCTGCTTCAGCGCGTCACCCTGGCCTCGCCTCCCATGGTTCTTGAAAGCCCGCGCAGGAGCCGACAAGTAACGCAAGCTGTCAGCTTGCTGATTTCCGTCTCCGTCAAAACGTCTAAGCTTCCCTAGTATTGCCAATTTACATTCACGTATCCAGTGCCGCTAGTTGGCACCGTGTACTGATGATTGTTGCCTGCCTCCCAGGTTACTGCGCCGTTAGCGGCAATCTTTATGAACTTGAACTGGATAGTTTGCCCGGCCGGCACGCTCGCGTTCAGGAACCAGTTCGGATAGTTGGGTGGGAGCATTGGGCCGACAGCGCCGTCCCAGGTCGTGCTCCAATTGCCCAGTTCAATTGTGTTACCGGTGAGAAAAATATAGTCACCAGTCTGCGTCGGCGTCGCGTTGTAAACTGTAAAGGTGACCGGAATCAGTTTCGCGGTCAGCACGGTGTACTGAATAACGTTCGAAACCTGACTCGACGAATTGGTTACGGTGACATTGTAGACGCCGTTGGTCAGCGACGGTGTGTTGCACACGATCTGAGTAGGCGTCCATGAGTTGATGGTGGCGGTGGTCGTGCCGAACTTCACACTTCCCGCACTCGAGCCAAAGTTGCGGCCGGCGATAGTAACCTTCACGCCGGCCTGGCCAGAGGTTGGACCAATCGAGCCTACCTCGGGTAGTGCTGAGCCTTCGGTGAATTGCCAAACGGAAACAGTGTGGGCCGGCAGCGAAAAATTAGTCACCGGATTATTTCCACCCGATCCGGAACTGACAGTGATCGAAAGACCACCGACCAAACCGTTGAGATAATCGGAATAGGTGCCGGCGGGAAGCGCCGTGTTGAGCCCGCTGATCAAATATGACGAGCTGTCGTTCTTGTTGATAGCGACCAAGGCGACGCTGCCAAAGAACTTTCGTTCATAGATGTAAACGTCACTATTGATCCACCGTTGCCCCATCGAACCGTAAGGAAC
Organism: Acidobacteriota bacterium; assembly: GCA_003222835.1. Next base: position 6,640 of record QHXE01000268.1, read on the forward strand.
TGCCGGGTTGCTGTGCCGCAGCGACGAAAGGTTACCAATCAGTTTGTAAGCGGTCGTAGTCGTACCGAAACCCGGCATCATCGGACGATTGTACGGGTCGGTGCCGCCGTTGGTGTCATTGTGCAGGTACTGCTCAGTGCCGTAATAGATGCAGGGAATGCCACGACTAGTGAGAGTGAACGCCAGCGCTTCGTGCAGGCGATTGTTGTTGTTGTTGATGGTCAGGAAACGCGCCATGTCGTGATTGTCGATAAACGTCACCAGGTCTTCCTTCCAAGTGAAGTTTGTGGCTTCCTGCGAGATCACGCTGTCAATTTCCGAAAACCCATTATTGGTCGAACCAAAGACGTCGCGAATCGCAGTATTGAGTGGGAAGTCGAGCAGGGAGATGCCGCTCTTGTTCGCGAACTTGTAAGAGTCGTGATAGAGCGGGTCGGAAGTATTGCCTTGATACCATTCGCCGAAGAGAAAACTATCGCCGTAGGTGTAGATCGAGTTGGCAAAGCTGTATTCCCAGCCCCAGGTTGCGTGTTTGACCGCGTCGATGCGGAAGCCATCGACGCCATGCTGCTGAAACTGTTGCACGGCGGCCTTGAGATAGCCGTCGATCGTTGCGTTCTCCTGGTTGAGATCGGCGAGATCGAAAAGCGCGTAGTACTGCAACTGATAACGGTCGTTAAAATCCGAGATGTTTCCGTTGTGGTGATAGTAACCGTTCGTGTCGTTGGTGTAATTGCCCAGGAAGCTTCCGTTGTCGTACAGCGCGCCATACTCGCCGGCGTTGTCCTGGGTCGAATGGTTAGGGGCAAAGTCGACGATGACTTTGATCCCGTTCTGATGGGCCGCCGTGACCAGATTATCGAAATCCGTCCAGGTGTTGCTCGTGTCACCGAAGTGTTCTTCGACGCGCTTGAAGTCGCGGCCCTGGTAGCCGTGATACGAAGCGGTCGGATTGCCCTGGCCATCGGGAATGTTCGTGTTGAGATTATCAACCGGCGGCGAGATCCAGATCGCGGTCACGCCCAGGCCGGCCAGATAAGAGACCTTCTGCTGGATCCCGGCGAGGTCGCCACCCCAGTAGAGGCGCCAATTCGTTTTCGTCGCATCGTAAAGACCAGAGCTTTGCGATGGGTTGTTGTTCGCGGTGCTACCGTCAAAGAAGCGGTCGGTCATAATCTGATAGATGACTTCGCGTTTGAAGTCGGCAGCGCGAGCGTTGCTGAAAAGAGAGAACGTAATGAAAAGGAAGATCGAGAGTACCGAGAGATAACTGATAAGTCTTCGCATGACAACCTCCGGAAAAAA
>QHXE01001107.1 GCA_003222835.1 Acidobacteriota bacterium
AGGCTTCCATTTTTCTCGGGCAGGGAAAATTTCCGGAAGCGATCGTCGAGATCCGACGCGGGCGCGACGCGATCGCCGAATTCTTTCAAAAATCAAACTTTCCCGAGCTGGCCGCGAAAAGCTCCGAGATTCATTTCCTGGAAGAATGGCTCAATGAAGTCAGCGCCAAACGTCCGCGCTCCAAGCTCGAGATCATGGAGAGCGAAATGGAAACTGCGGTCGCGAAAGAACTCTACGAACGCGCCGCCGAACTTCGCGACGCCATTCAGCAGCTCAAAAAAGTTGAGCTGCTGAAGAACGTTGAGCAGTTGAGAAGCTGAGAAGTTGAGATACTGGCAGACTTTGGTCAGCTTCCCTCTAATTCTCGAAGATCCGCGACGTCCTGCGGACGTCCCACCGCCCGTTTATTTTGAATTAACAATTCTTTGTTCAGAATAAAGACCGTGAAAGGCCAGACTGTGCGCGCCGACGATAACGTACTCAACGCCGCGGGAATTTAGTAATTCGACAAACTCTCTCAAGTCGGCGTTCAGGCTCATGCTTGCTCAATTGCAAAAGAATATTCAGTCGCTTTTTCCCTGAAAGCGCCTTGTAAAAATCGCGATCTGCTTTATCGGCTTCGGCGAAACTCTGATGCTTGCGAACGGTCTTTTGCACGATGCTAAACATACCATCGCTGGCCGCCAAACGGAAGGAAACAAAGGTAGCAAAGTTTCTTTCTGAGCGGGCCAAAGCTTCGTTTTCTTTGTTATCTTCTGTGAACTTGGCTGCGCTCATAGCTTTCGACCTTAGATCGGCCGGCGCAAAAACAGCCAAGCCCGCGGTGACGTTTGGTTGAAATTTGCCGACGAACCCGGTAAACTCCTGCCATGAGCTTGACGGAGATTAAGAGCGCAGTGCGTCAGCTTCCGCCAAAAGAATTAGCTGAGCTGGCGGCATTCGTTTTAGAGCAAGACAACGCCGCCTGGGACAACCAGATTGAGAAGGACGCGGCGTCTGGAAAGCTCGATTTCCTCTTTGAAGAAGCTGAGCGGGAACGGGCGGCAGGAAAACTGCGCGACTGGCCTGCAAGCGAGTGAAATCAAAATGCACTCGCCGTTTCTGGAAACTTCATGACGTGCTTCCGGCGCACGTTAGGGCGCGCGCGAAGAAGAGCTACGAACTTTGGAAACGTGATCAGAGTCATCCGTCGCTCGATTTTAAGAAACTCAAAGGTGGCACCGGCGATCGTTTCTCAGTGCGAATAGGGGATCACCATCGGGCGATCGGCCATCTTATTGGCGACTCCGTTGAGTGGGTGTGGATCGGAAGTCACGAGGATTACAACAAGCTCGTTTGAGCTGAGGAAGGTACGCGCCCATTTCCAACCTCTGATCTCTGGCTTCTGGGCCTTAAGATCAACATCTACACCGTCGAGCTCTTTTGGGGACACAGGGAGAGGACACAGGCAGAAGTAACAACGAACCAATAACCGATAACGAATAACTTGATAACCCGCTTCGCGGCGCTGCCGCTATTCAAACACTTCTTCGAGCTGCGTACCGAGCACCGTCCCGCCGTCACGATCGAGAGCGATATGAAGCCAATACCGTTTCTCCCCTTGGACGACAAAGTTACTCGCTGTAAGATCTTGGGCGTTCGGCTGGTATTTACCAGTTTGGGCGATAACATCGATGAGCAGGTTCCAGGTTCGCGCTTGGCCGGCCTCTGCCAGCGTGCGCGCGATCGTCTGCTTGGCTTCGTCCGAGGCTCCGATAGTAGCAGGCACCGCTGCGGCGGCGACCGCGGCCAGCCGGGCAACGTCGGCTCGGGTCAACGCGGGACCATGCCCCGCGGCGGTGCTCGTGGTCTCTTGAACGATGGCTTGCCCTGCGGTGAGGGCGTCTTGTTGAGAAACTAAACTAGTTGGCGGGTTCTCGGAGCCGAGATCGTGCAAAAGCGCGCCTCGGATAATGGAGGCGAGAATAGGGCCATTTCTTGTGTTAAGATTAACAATACCTGCGCGTCGGCTTGCCGTATTATAAGTAAAGAAATCGAGAATCGCCCTGGCGGGACTTGTCGCAGACGCGAGATCGAGGGTCTTGCTGGTCGTAGTAGAAGCGGGGTTATAGGCGTAACCAAACTCGCCGACATTCTCAAACCGTCGGTTAAGAAGCACGTAGCCAGCCGGTGCACCGGGCGGATACGGCGCGAATGGCGGTCGCGCGGAATTCAAA
>QHXE01001108.1 GCA_003222835.1 Acidobacteriota bacterium
CCTCTGTCCTCGCTTTCCGATGCTAGCCGGCGCCAGGAACAGATCGACCTCCAGCTCAAGTTGGCTTTGCCGCAAGCCCTTAAGTCGCTCTAAAGTGACGGCATCGACGACTGCTTTGACTGGTTTGCGCTGAGGCCGCGCAATGCGCCAAACCTGATCTTCCCAGATCAGCGCTGATCCCTCTTTGCGCGAAACGCGCATGAGATATCCGTCTTTCTCAACTCGTCCGGTGGGATGAAACGGTTGGGCTTCGTCGCGCACGCTTTTGGCTACCGCGATTATTTGAGACAAAGCACGAATGAGAAACCGGGCTTAGTTGAGGGTGACAAACCACGGCAGATATCCGGGACTATAGCTACGAAACATCGGCCAGTCGCCGCGAAATTTCAGTCCGAGTTGCTTGATGAGATCGCGGTCTTCCTTCTCCAGATATTTTCGTTCCGAGAAGGCCTTGCAGATGTCGGTTTTCTAATACGCGTTGGGCGGTTGAAGAATCATCGGTATGGAGATCAATAAACTCATAAAGCCCTTCAGCCCCCAGGTACAAGGCAACGGCTTCATGCTCTCCGAGGCTGCCCATAACGCTGATGAATCCAATCTCGCCGGTCTCAGGATTTTCAATGCCAATAAGGTTGGTCTCTTCCATCCAGCGCCAGGGTTTCAGATCCTTGACCTGAATCGCGAGATCAAAAAGTTCCCTGGCCTCGGGATCAGATGAGCTGAGCAGGATTTCTTTCGGCGCTGTTTCTTCCGGTTCGATTTCGTCCGGTAAATCAGTTTGCCGATCGTCTTCAAACAGACGGAGGTTCTCGCGTTGAGCTTTAGTTTTCGCCGCCATAAGGGGGATTATACGAGGGGCGATGAGCGAATGGTAGAAAGTTGTGTTTTGTTAAGCGCTTGTTATGGGGTCTTGTGATTTCCTTTTACCAATGGCGCGAGCCTACTAATACATTCCGCGCCCTAACGGCGCTTAGACGCTTTCGATTTTGTTTTCTCTCCGAGTTCTGCCTTGGTTTTCTTTGGCAGCTTCTCGAACACCAGATCGTACGAGTTGCGCAGCAGTGCTTTCAACTCTTTCTTGCTAAGCACGCCGAAGCTCTCCAGCGCGACCCAATTGTAACGCGCGGAATACGGCGCGGGATCGATTCCATCCTCTTCGATCAATTCGGCGAACTTCTCTTCCGTGCATTTGAATGACAGGCAGTACTTTGAAGCGCCTTCCAAGACTAATACCGCGAACATCTTGCCGGCGATCTTGAATACGAGATCATTTCCCCACTGCAGCTTTTCAGTGGCGTGA
>QHXE01001109.1 GCA_003222835.1 Acidobacteriota bacterium
TCAACTACGACCACGTAGCGACCGAGGTACCCGCCCGCATGGCAGTACGCGGCCACCATTCCCGCTTGCTTGGCGTGACCGGGATAACGCTGCTTGATCGAAACGATCGTCAGAAGCCGCGCGCCGCCCGCTTCGTGACACCAGACGCCCTGAATATCAGGAATGCCCGCCGCCTCCATCTGTTGCCAGATCAAAGCTGAGCGCATGAAGCAACGCATGTAGTTGAATTCACACGGCGGACGCGTTGGCGGCGCGCCCAGAATGATCGGATTGTTCCGATGATAGAGCCGCTTCACTTTCATCGTCGGCTCCGGCCGCATCGAACTCGCGTAGTATCCCGTCCATTCGCCGAACGGTCCTTCGTCCATCTCTTCACCCGCGATGGCCTCACATTCGACGACAATCTCAGCGGTCGCGGGAATTGGCAGACCGGTATATTCGCCAATGATTACGGGCACGGGAGCGCCTTGCAGTCCGCCCACCCAATCGTATTCCGAGACCCCGCGCGGAACTTCGATACCACCCGCCAAATACAGCAGCGGATCCTGGCCGAAGGAAACCGCGACTTTGCACGATTGACCGCGCGCAAAATATTTTTCGCGCATGATGCGGCCTTGTTTGCCGGGCGAGATGTAGAACCCAAGCGTGTCTTCGTTCTGAATCATCACCCGATAAGTCCCGAGGTTGACCCAGCCTTCGTCCGGCTCGACCGTAATATCGATCGAGCCCGTTCCGATGTAGCGGCCGCCATCCAGCTCGTGCCACTTCGGCGTAGGAAACTTCCACATGTCGATGTCTTTACCTTCGAAGACGTTCTCCATCACGGGGCCGTCTTTGACGACTGCGGGCTTGATGTAATTCACTTCGGTGATGTGGCGCTTGATGTCTTTGACGAACTGCAGACGCGTGTAATTCGTGTCCATGTGAAGCGTGGTGGCGATTCGCTTCACCGTGTTGAGCGTATTAGAAAGGACGCGGTAGCCTTCGGGATAACCCTTGATCTGATCGAAGAGAAGTGCTTTGCTTTTTTCGCCACGATGATGGCCAAGTTCGGTGATGGCGCCAATCTCGACGTCCCAATCCGCGCCGTTGATCCGTTTCAATTCTCCGAGCTTCTCAATCTCGTCGATCCAACTGCGCAGGTCTCTGCCCTTTGTCGTGGTCGTTCGTTCTTTGCTGATAGTTGCCTCGGCCTTCACGATGATCTTGATCCCCTTTCCGATAACCTAAGATTTCAATGCAGTCTCGCGACACAACAATCTTTCGTCGTTGCCCGTTCTTTCCCACGACCGTT
>QHXE01001110.1:0-845 GCA_003222835.1 Acidobacteriota bacterium
CCTCACAATCGCACATATTCGAATTCGAACGGCTTGCCTTTGATACCCGACGCCGGCGGCGCGATCCAGTTGGCGATTTTGCCGGGTTCGGTTACTGCTTTCATCAGACTGCGCACATATTCGCGGTCTTCGACTGTTGGCAGCCAATCGATCTTTCGTCGCTCGAATTCTTCCTTCGTGATCAAGTTTCCTGCAAGATCAAAATGGTGTCCCGCGTATTCACCAACGTGACGATGAAAACGGACCTTCGGAAGATACAATCTTTGATTGATTCCCTCGTCAGCCAGGGCTTTGTTCCATCGCGCCAGGCCTTTCTCACAATCCTTAACGTATTCGCCGCGCAGAATTTCATTCAACGCATTTCGCAGGGGAACTTCACGAGGAACCAACTTACCGTCTTCTACTACCATCAACGTGAATGAGCCTTCTGCAGCCACGTGATCGTTGTACTGGTCCTGCTCCTTGAATCTCCCCTTCAAGCCTGCGGCAAAGAAGTCGGCCGAGTTCGAACTAATCTCGCCGCCGAAGAGATCGAGGGAATAACTGAACCAAAAGTTGATGTACCTCTGAATGATTTCAAGCGGAATCCCGCCCAGCGCGCGCACGTCTTCGTTTGGATTCTGCTTCATCAACTGCGCGGTCCGTTTGACGACGCGGCTCAGGCCCGTGTCGCCGACGAACATGTGATGCGCTTCTTCGGTCAACATGAACTTGCATGTGCGCGCCAGCGGTTCGAATCCCGATTCAGCCAGCGCTGAAAGCTGATACTTGCCGTCACGATCCGTAAACATCGTGAACGCAAAAAAGTTGAGCCAGTCATCGCACGGTTGATTGAAAGCTTCGAG
>QHXE01001110.1:899-2981 GCA_003222835.1 Acidobacteriota bacterium
GAAACAGATTGCGCAGATCGTAAAGCGATGGACAGGTGTGGCCCAGTTGCCGTTGCTGCTCCACCGAAGCCGGTTCAGTATCTCCTTGCGTAACAATGATGCGGCGGAGAGGGTTGCGAAATTCACCCGGCACTTCCTGATAAGCCGGCGCGCCATAGTTGTCACCGAATCCGACTTTCGCGTCTGGTTGAGCAGGCTCTAGAAAAATGCCCCAGCGATACTCGGGCATTTTCACGTAATCGAAATGTGCCCAACCTTCCGAACCGACATCCACCGCCGTGCGCAACCAGACGTCCTTCTCCTGAAATCCTTCCGGCCCCATGTCATGCCACCAACTAAGAAAATTCGGCAGCCATTTTTCCAATGCGCGCTGAAGGCGTCTGTCTTCGGAAAGGTTAACGTTGTTAGGAATGCGATCGTAAAGATTCATGATGTCTCCTACTGGGAGCGCGGACGTCTCGTCCGCATAGCCTAAGCAGTACGCCCATTATTTTGATTCGCGCTCGCAGCCTCAGCATCGTTCGCCCTTCGCGCTCAATGCGGGCGGGACGCCCGCGCTCCCAGCATCATGTCCTCTTAAAGTCAAACTGCGCCTGCGTCGGCTTGCCGTAATTCGTTAATGCGCCGTGCTCCCCGACTGCGTTCGGTCTTTGAAAGATCCAGTTTTGCCACGCCGTCAGACGGCCATAGATTTTTGTATCCATCGTTTCCGGGCCGGCGAATCGTAGCGATGCTTCCATGCCAGTCAGCGCGTCGGGCGATAGCGAGGTGCGCTCCTCAATCGCCAGACGAATCTCATCTTCCCAATCCAGATCATCCGGCGCGAAGGTGATCAAGCCCGCCGCTTCGGCTGCTTCAGTATCGAATCGTCGGCTTCCAGCCTGCGCATCTACCTTCACAATCTGCTCAACTTTTTCCGGCTCAGCCAGAAACCGTGATTGCAGACGAGTCAATCCGTTGCTCATAGGGAACGCGCCGCCGTTCAGTTCACTCACTGCTATGTCGATCGCCTCGTCAGGGTTATTCAGCATATAGCTGCGATCGGACGCGAGCAACAATTCCAATAGATTACCGGCGAAACAACTGCCAGGCTCAACCATCGTGAAGAAACTCTTCGCGGTCAAATCCAAGCGTCGCAGCACGCGAGCCATCTGCAAAATAATTTCACGAATCAACCAATGATCTCGGTTCGCGACGAGCGTTTTGTCGACCGATAACACATTGTCGATGTCGCCTTCAGTGCGAACACAAACCAATCCAATCTCCGGCTCGTTGACGCGCAGATGCAAGAGCGCATCATCCAATTCGCGAAACGCGCCCAAGGGCCAGTAACGATCGCCGAGCTTTTGAATCTCGTCAGGATCTGTCGGCAGATCGTTTTCAGGAGCGTGCGCCGTCAAATCGGCGTAGCGCTTTTCACGATGAAACCTCAGACTTACGTACTTGTAATCGCGACTGTTGTCGGTTTGCCAGCTTGCACTCCTTCGCCCGCACGCAAGCCGGCAGCTTGCGCTACACCATCGATTGCTTCCTGAAACTTGCTGGTCGGGAAAGTGTCGTCGATCAGTCCCCAGTCTTTTGCGCGCTTACCTTTCAACCCTTCAGCTAAAGTTGAAAATACATCGGCGCGATCGCGGCGCACCCTGCGCTTATCAACCAGACGCGTCAATCCACCCGTGCCGGGCAGAACGCCCAGCAGCGGAACTTCGGGAAGCGACACCGCCGAGTTGCCGTCGTCAACCAGGTAGATCTCATCGCAAGCAATCGCCAGTTCGTAACCACCACCAGACGCTGTGCCATTCAACGCCGCGATATAGCGCCGACCAGAATGACGCGAATCGTCTTCAATGGCGCAGCGCGTCTCGTTCGTAAATTTGCAAAAGTTGACTTTGAAGACGTGCGACGACGTCCCCAGCATGTAAATGTTCGCGCCGGCGCAGAAGATGCGCGGCTTCAGACTCGTGATGATGACAGCGCCCACTTCCGGATGCTCGAAGCGAATTCTTTGAATGGCGTCTGCGAGCTCGAGATCGACACCAAGGTCATAAGAATTCAGTTTCAGCTTGTAGCCGACGGCGAGCG
>QHXE01001105.1:0-2865 GCA_003222835.1 Acidobacteriota bacterium
AGAGGTACGGAGCTCCCTAATTTTTGCGTGTCAACTAAGAAACGTTTGCCGTCGCGCGCCACGTCGTAGCGGTAGCCCGGTGAAGCCGCGAGCCGCAATTCGAATAACGGCTGAGCATTGCCGATCTCCAAAGTGGATTCCTTCGGACTGACTTCGGTCGCCATTAACTTGTTGTCGGGGGACACGAAGAAAATCTCTCTGCCATCGCCTTGCCAGCGCGGCTCCGTGCCACCGCTTCTCGATATCTGCCATTTACCTCCAGGACCCGGAAAAGGGGCGACATAGACTTGATTGGCTCCTGACTCTTCCGAAACATAAGCGACCCAACGGCCATCAGGTGAAAACTGGGCATCGACTTCGTTGAACTGCGTCCGCAGAAACGGGAAAGGCTTGCGATCTCCGAATATGGGCAGGATCCAGATATCGTACTTGGTGTTCCCTTTTATGTTCGTGCTGGTGTAAGCGATGAAGCGCCCATCGGGAGACCACGAGGTCGGACTCTTGTTCTCTTCTGATTCAAAAAGAATTTCGTCGGTGCCGGCGCCAGTGGAAGCCTTTTGATAAATGTCAGCGTGGCCTTTTCGATTTGAAGCCCAGACGATTCGACTTCCGTCAGGCGACCAAACCGAATACGCGTCGAAGTCCGGATCGAATGTAAATCGCGCCGGCACGTTGCGCGATAGTTCGTAGATCCAGATGTCCGGACTTCCGGCTTGAAGATCAAAGATACCCGTCGCGACGCGCTGTCCGTCGGGTGAGAGGCGAGGTTGAGATACCAATGCCGGCTCGCCTATCGAGCCGGTTTGTTTGCCACTGCGATCGAACCAGAGGAGTTGACGATCGGTCGTAGCTAAAGTGCGCGACTCCAAAATCGAATTGCACGTGTTCGGCAACGGGCAGTGCGTCACCTGTCAATTGAAACGTCTTGTCATCGAAAGGCTGAGCCATCAGCGTGCCATCGCGAATGAAAAGCAAATGTCCGGATTCATAGACCGGGCTGGTATCGGTCCGTACGATTAACCTCTGTTCAAGGGAGTCGAGGGCGCCAAGATAAATGCCGTTGCTTTCCTTCTGCGTAGCCGCCGATGTAGTTCCCGCGCGATAGAGAAAGTGCCGGCCGTCAGGAAGAAACCATGGCCATCGATGCGTTGTCTGTAGCTTTGAGTCGTCTAGCTTGGTTACGACGGTGGTGGGGCCGCCACTGGCCGAAACTCGATAAAGCGGAGAGAAATTATCGGGCGCAAGAACAATCACGCCATCACGATTCCAAGTGCCGCCGCGGCCGTTTGGCGCATCACAAATCGTTTGGGGAGGGCCCCCTGAGGCTTCGATCTTTTTCAATTTCGTCTGCGCAAAAAATCCGACGAAACGGCTGTCGGGTGACCAGAAGGGAAAAGTGGCGTCGTCTGTGCCCGCCAGCGGTTGGGCCGTAGGCGCGCCCAACGATCGCACCCAAAGCAATTGCTTTCCGTCTCCGCTCCGCCCAACAAACGCCAGTCGCAGGCCGTCGGGAGAAATCGCAAACTGATTGCGCGGCAAATAATTCGCGCCCTCGGGAGGGAGAATGGAGGCGCGAACGATGTTCGTCCGAGTTGGCGTTCGTCTGAATGAAGAGATTAGAAGCGCAATGGTTACCAGCAGAGCGAGCGCAAGTGTACTGGTTACGATCCACGGCAGATGCTTGACGAGACTTGCCGAAATCGGCGCAGCAGCAGTCGCAGTCATGGTTTGACTGGAAACTGGCGTCGAGCCGGACAGCGCTTCCAGCGCAAACGCGAGATCGCTCGCCGAATGAAATCTTGCTTCCGGGTCCTTTTCCAAACAGTGATTGACCAGCCGTTCGAGCGCGGGAGAGACGTCGCACTTATCGTGTCGGCAGTCGATTCGCCGCGAAAGGCGCGCCGACCGGAAAGTATCTCGTAAAGAATCACGCCGAACGAAAAAATGTCTGAACGATGATCTGCCGGCTTGCCGCGCACTTGCTCCGGCGACATGTAGCCAATAGTTCCCATGACCGTGCCGGGATCGGTATTGACTCGTCGCGTGGGAACTTCGGTCTGTGATTGCGTGCCGTCACCCGTACCAGTGAGCTTCGCCAGGCCAAAGTCAAGAATCTTCACGCGGCCATCTTTGGTGATAAAGATATTCTCGGGTTTCAGATCGCGGTGAACGATTCCTTTCTCATGCGCCGCCGCCAGGCCATGCGCGATTTGCAACGCGTAGTCAATCGCTTTCCGCTGCGGCAGGGCGACCCCGCCCATGCGCTCGCGAAGAGCTTCACCTTCCAACAATTCCGAGACGATGTAAGGCGAACCATCGTGCGTATCGATGTGATAAATAACGAGGACGTTCGGATGATTCAGCGCGCCGGCGGTTTGAGCTTCCTGCTCGAATCGCACGAGTCGATCTTTATCAACAGAAAGCGCCGCCGGCAAAACCTTGATTGCGACTTCACGATGCATCGTCGTGTCATACGCACGATACACTTCGCCCATTCCGCCCTCGCCAATCTTTGAGCGGATTTCGTAACGGCCTAGTCTTGTGCCAGCAGCAATAGTCATTCGGTGTAGCGCAAGCTGCTAGCTTGCGTATCATTCTTCAGTCGCAGACTAACAGTTTGCGTTACTGCGGCAGTCCAACGCGCTTTACTAGTTCAGCAAAGCGCGGATCGGACCGCAGGTTGTCGAATCTTTGATCGACTTTCAGTCGTGCTGTAACCAGATCATGCTCATCGATCGACTTATCGAGCCAGGCGAAGGCCTGATCCTTATCGCCGAGCGCCGCGTAGATTAAGGCAAACACACTAGGCGATACATAACGCTGCTTTGACATCTCTTGCAATTCAGCGAGAACCTTTTGCGCTTC
>QHXE01001105.1:2899-3868 GCA_003222835.1 Acidobacteriota bacterium
TGGACATTTTCTCAAACTCGGCGATCGCGTCCGAATACATGCCTTTCCGTTCGTAACAGAATGCGAGTCGGTGGTGGGCGACTATGAATGCCGGATCCATCTCCACGGTTTTGCGCAATTGATCGATGCCTTCATCCGTCCTGTTCGCATCACAAAGCAGCCATCCGACAGTCATATTGATCGGTAGCGAGAGCGGGTCCAACTCCTGCGCCCGTTTGATCTCCGCCAGACCCTCATTTGTGCGGCCAGCCCATGCCAAGTAAATCGCATACCAGTGATGAGCCTGCGGATAGTTGGGATTCAGCTCGATCGCGCGTTTGAATTCGCGCTCGGCGCCGGGCCAGTCGCGATCGTAATAGTACTTAACGTGAGCCAGCGAGACATGAGGTTCGGCGAGACTTGCATCGATCTCTATGGCTTTCAACGCTGCGGCCTTGGCCTTTGGCAGCGCTTCGTTTGGCGATACGGTGCCGCCGGCATCCGCCGCGCCCAGCAGATCATAAGTGTCGGCCAGCCCACTGTAAGCCAACGCGAACGTTGGATCTTTTTCTATCGCCTGCTGAAAGTATTCGAGCGACTTCTGCAACCCTTCTTCGCTTCGCTTGTTATAGTGAAATCGTCCTTTCAAATAAAGCTGATAAGCCTCGTTGCTTTCGGTGTAGTGTTTGGCAAGCTCCCGCTCCTGGACAGAGACCTTGAGTTTCAAGGTGTCGACGATTTCGCGCGCAATCTCTCTCTGCGTGGCAAGTAATTCCGACGTCTTGCGATCGTACTGTTCGCCCCACAGCAATTTGTTGTAACGCACGTCAACTAATTCAGCGCTGATGGTCAGATTGTCGCCGCGTTGAGTGATCCGACCCGAAAGCACGGTGCTAACCCCGAGGTCTTTGCCAACTTTAATTGGATCGATCTGCTGGCCTTTGTAACGAAAAACCAAACTGGTGGGACTGACTTTCAAGTTCGGCAACT
>QHXE01000269.1 GCA_003222835.1 Acidobacteriota bacterium
CGGCCTACAACTTCGTCGGTCGCGGGGTCAATGACGGCAAAAATGTTCTGGTCTTGCAGATTTACGTAGACCTTGCGCGCGACCGGATCGTATTGCGGCATCCCCGTTTCGCTGTCAAAGTGCAGAGTCTTCACGATCTCGTCTTTGGTTACATCGACGATGGCTTCCGCTTTCCCGCGCTCGTCGGAAACGTACAGTTTTTGAAAGGGAGCGGCGTACGCACTTCCGTCCGGCTTCGATTCTGTTTTCAGTTTCTTGATGACCTTCATCTGCTTCAGGTCCACTACGCCAATCGTGTTGTCATGGGCGTTCGAGGTATAGAACTTCTTCAGTTCCGGAACGTACTCGACGCCTTCGGCTCCGGGCGTATCCGTGATGCTTGCGATTACCCTGTTCGTGGCTAGGTCGATCACGTATGTCTGATCGGCGGCGAGATGCGCGGAGATCAAGTAGCGGTCATCTGCATCAATCGTCAGGTAGTCGAATCGCTTTCCATGCGGACCGGGCAGATCGAACTCCGCGACCTTCTTGAGTGTCGGAGCGTTCGCTGGTGGCGGCGAACCGGGGACCGCCTTCAGAGTCAGAAGCGCGCAAAAGAGCAGCCGTGTCATTCGAACGGCGCTCATCACTTCACCGAGACCTTGCTTAGTGCTGCTTTAATGCCGGCACCTACCGATTCGGGCGTGCCCACGGACCAGAAGTGCATGAAAAACAGCCTCGGTTCTTCGGTCAACATATGGCTGTGTAGCGCTGTCACCGAAATGTGGTGGTCGTGAAGCTCCGAAATAACAGCATTGACCTCTTCCGCGGTCAGCACGAAATCGCCAGTGGTTGCGACCTTGCCGGATTCCGCTTCCTGAAAATTGATACTTTCCGCCACGCCAGCTGCCGGGGGAATTGTCGTTCCCGCCATCGCAACAACCGCGCTGCGCGCTACACCGTACGACAGCACTCCACCTTTGTACGTGCCATTTCGACCGACAGCGTCCTCTACGCCTTTCACCCACGCTGGCGCGGCTCCATCTTCGGCTGCAGCCGCAGGCTTTCCAAGTGGTGTCTTAGAAGCAGCCAAGGCCGAACGCAACGAAGCTGCCAACTGCGCGGCGGGGCCATGTCCCGTGTAATGCATGTACATAACTCTCGGGCTTTCTTCGAGAAGATGGTTGTGCACTGCAGTGATCTCAAAGCCAGACGAACGGAGTTTTGCCATGACTGGATTCAATTCATCCTGAAGCAGTACCAAGTCGCCCATCACCATCGCGTTGTCATCGGTTCCGAGAAACGCCGCCCACGAACCGAGTGCGAGTCCGGGCTTAATGGCTACTCCGTGAACCGAAACATGTAGGTCGGTCCTTGGGAAACCCACTTTGTAAACGTCTCCCGTTTTCTGTCCTGACCTTCCCAGTGCTTGGTCGATTGGCGCGGTAGTCACTCCTTGGCCGCGAACTACAACCGGAAGCAAGAACGCACAGATCATCACGAAAAAACGCGTTCTGCCAATCATCATCAGTCTCCTTATTCAAGACAAAGTTTCCATACATACACTCAGGCTGGAATTCATTTGGGTCGACGAGCGGAATCTGGTGAGGCTGGCTTCGTTGTCACCTGAGTTCCTGGCCGCAGCTCGTCGGTGCCCCGCACCGCCACTTCGTCACCTTCGTGTAGACCACCAAATACCTCGATGGACTTGCCGTCCAGTTCGCCAGTTTGGACGTTTACCCACTCGGTGTTTCCCCCTTGAATGCGGATGACAAACGTAGCCTCTGTGGTTCTGGCAACGGCAGACGTTGGAACGAAGAGAGTAGGTTCGATCCGCCGCACCGGCCAAAGGACTTCAGGAAACATCCCGGAACTCAATCGTCCGTCCGAATTGTTGACGTCTAGTTCGACCGGCATGGTCCGAGTTTTCACGTCCACGGAATGAGCGACACGGGCAATCGTCCCCGCGAATGTCTGACTGGGGAAGGCAGGAACGCTGAACTCAACCTTGCTTCCGACGTTGATGCCCGTCGCATATTTCTCCGGGACAGGAACAACGAGCCGGAGCCTAGCGGTCTTTTCGACTCGTAGCATCGGCATGGCTGCTCCCGAGCTACTTGTTGCAGGCCCCACAAGAGACCCCGGATGTACGTTCCGTTCTGTCACAATGCCGTCGAAGGGAGCCCGCACCTGGAGGTACCCTTCGATTTCTGTGACTGACTTTAGTGCCGATTTCGCCGCTTCTGCGCTTCCCCGCATGGCCTCAAGCCGGGCACGGTCTGCATCCACTGCTCGCTGGGCAACTTCGACGTCGTTCCCTGCGACCACACCGGGCGTGGCCGAGGCGCTCTTCAACCGATCGTAGGTACTCTGATCGGAGGCGAGCTTAGCGTCGGCCTCCGCACGCTGGGCCTCCGCCGCCTGAAGTTTCGACTGTGCCTCCGCCCGTTGCGCCGCAACCTCCGGCGCAACCAGCCGCGCCATGAGCTGGCCGAACTTCACGTGGGTTCCACGGTCCACGCTGATCGAATCCACGTAAGCCGTAACCTTTGGAAAGACGGCCACAGCTTCGTACGCTTGCAACTCTCCGGGCAGACGTGTGGTGATGGACAGCTTCTTCGACGCAACCTTTGTAACTTCGACAGTGGAAGCGGTCGGGGCGGAGGCCTGAGCCTTCGCGCTGGAGTTTGTGTTCGAACCGCATGACGTGCACCAGTAATTTGTCACGATAAGAACCAAGATCGACGAAATTCGGAATCGTTTCATGCCGTTTCTCCAGGCAAAGAGGTTGTCCTTCGCGCGAACACACTCGCAGGGTCATCGGGATCGAGCGAAGGCGAGTGCACTCCCGCGCGTTGCTGAACCAGGGAAAATACCAGCGGAAGAATCAGCAGGGTGGCTGCCGTCGCAAACAGCAAACCCCCGATGACCGCACGCCCAAGAGGAGCCGTCTCCTGGCTTCCTTCGCCGATTCCGAGAGCCATGGGAACCATTCCAGCAATCATCGCCATGCTGGTCATCAGGATGGGTCTCATTCGTGTTCTCGCCCCATGAATCGCAGCAGCAGTGGACGAATTTCCTTCCCGGCGATATTCCTCCGCAAATGTCACCAGCAAAATCGCGTTTGCCACCGCCACCCCGATCGCCATAATCGCGCCCATGAACGACTGAATGTTCAAACTCGTGCGCGTAAGAAACAGAACGAAGAGCACTCCGCAAATCACCGCCGGCACCGTCGAGAGCACCACGAAAGCGAGCCTCAAGGATTGAAAGTTCGCTGCCAGCAGCAGGTAAATCACCAGAACCGCAAGCAGGAGTCCGATGCCCAGGTTCGTCAGCGTCTGCTTCATCGGGCCGATTTGCCCGCGGATGGTCACCTTTACTCCGCGAGGAATCTCGCCCGCGCGCTTGATCGCGCTATCCAGCTCACCCGAAATTCGACCGAGGTCCTCCCCCGCGACGTTCGCAGTGAGAGTGACCATGCGCTGTCCGTTCAGCCGGTGATACTCCCCGACAACACTTCCATACCCCACTTGCGCGACGTCGCCCATCAGCGGATGGGAAGCGCCGCCCTGCGTCACCGGAATGTGTTCCACATCCTGGATCGAGGTAACGTCGGACTGCGGGACCTGCACCTGGACTTGATATCCGACTCCTGATTTCGGATCGGCCCAGTAGTTCGGCGTCACGAAGCGGCTCGAGGACGTTGCCGCCAGGAACGAACGGCCCACGCCAGCGGTTGTCACTCCCAACTGACCGGCACGTTCCCGGTCCACGTCGATGTTAATGCTCGGATAGTCGAGCGGTTCATCGTATTGAAGATCGCGAAGCGCAGTAATCTTGTTTACTTCTGAACGGAGCTTCGCGGCAAAGGCACGATCCGCCGCGAGATCGGGTCCGCCCACATTGATTTCGACGGGCGTCGGAGCGCCGAAATTCATGATCTGTGTAACGATGTCCCCGGCTTCGAAGGAAAACTGACAGCCCGGAAATTTGTCCGGCAAGAGCTTTCGCAGACGCTCTTCGAACTCATCCACCCGAATATCGGCGTCCGGGTTCAGCGCCACGCGCAATACAGCTTCATGCTGACCGCTAGTCCAGAGATAAATCGTGTTGATCGGATAGTTGGGAGGCGGCGCGCCAACGTAGCTCAGCGTAACGCTGACGTTTCCTGCCCCGGCCGCCTCTTGAATTGCATGCAGAACGCCGAGAGTGAGTCTTTCCGTTGTTTCCACTCGCGTGCCGATGGGCGCGCGGAACCTCAGGAGAAGTTGCCCCGAGGAAACCCGCGGAAAGATTTCTCGTCCAAGATACGGCCCGAGCAGAGCAATCACCAAAAGCGAACCCAGAACATACGCCGAGATCGTGAGCCCGCGGTTTGCCGTGAGGCGGTCGAGGATGCGGCCGAGTCTGTCTCGAACCCGATGCAGCAGCGAAGGAGCGTCCTCCGCTTCCGGCGCATGCTCACGCAGAATCCACGTGGATAACACCGGCACAAGAGTGCTGGACAACAAATACGAGGCGGCCATCGCGAAACCAACTGCCAGAGAAAGCGGCACGAAGAGCGAGTGCGAGACTCCGGTCATGAAAAAGGAAGGAACAAACACCGCGAGAATGCACAGCATCGCCAGCAGCCGCGGAATCTGTACTTCCTTGCTCGCTTCGAGAACCGCCACCGCACGCCCTCGTCCTTGTCCCAGGTGACTCTGAATGTTCTCCATCACCACCGTCGATTCGTCGACAAGAATTCCGACCGCCAGCGCCAGGCCGCCCAGGGTCATGATGTTGACCGTCTGACCCGCGCCCCACAAGGCAACGACTGCGGTCAGCAAGGCAAACGGAATCGTCGCGACCACGATGAGAGAACTCCGCCAATCGCGCAAAAAGAGCAATACCATCACGCCCGTCAAGACCGCGCCCAAGAGCCCTTCCTTCACGACAGAGAGCAGCGAGTTCCGAACGTAGGAGGATTGGTCGAATTCGTAATCGATCTTGATGTCTTCTGGAACGACGGACTGGAATTGCGCGAGGCTGGCTTTCACTTCGTTGACGACGCTCAGCGTCGAGGCGTCGGCGCGCTTCGTTACGGGAATATAGACCGTGCGGCGTCCATTGACTTCGGCAAAGCCAGTGATGATGTCGCTCGAATCTTCAATCGTGCCGACGTCCCGCAGAAAAACAGTCGGGCCCGCTCCTGTGCGAATCGGAAGGTTTTGCAGGTCCTTGATATTCGTGACCACCGAATTGATGGGCGCGAGACGCAGCAAATCTCCGGTGCGCACATTCCCCGCAGGCACTATCGTGTTCCCGGTGTTCAGCGCTTGGATCACTTCCTCTGGGGCCATCCGGTAAGCGCGGAGACGATCCGGGTCGACGCTCACGACAATCGTTCGCGCGGCCCCTCCGAATGGAGGAGGAGCTGAGACTCCCGGCAGAGTTGCGAAAAGTGGGCGCACGCGGTTTAGCGCCAGGTCTTGAATTTCGGCGACACTCTTCGTTGTGCTTGAAAAAACGAGGTAGCCGACCGGAACGCTTCCAGCGTCAAAACGCATGATGAACGGCGCGACGGTTCCGGGAGGCATGAACGCCAGCAGTCCCACGTTTTGGATGGATTTCGATTCCACGGACTCAATGCCGGTAATGTAGAGGAAGTGATATTCGTAGTAATAAACGAGATACCCTTCCATCTGCGCCGGAGACATTCCCCCGTACGGCTGCGCGACATAGATCACCGGCAGATTCAGGTTCGGGAAGATATCGATGGGCATGCGCAGAAGAGCGAGAATCGAGCACAAGGCCACACCGATCACGAGAACAACCACGGAGATCGGATTCCGCAATGCGCTGCGCAAGAGCCACATGACTATCGTGCTCCTTGTGGGTCGGTACGTAGCGCTTGGAGAAACGGCGCAAGATCGCCTTGGGCCGCCGCGACCGAAGCGAGGTTCTGCCAGACCGCCAGTCGGGCCAACGCGTCATCGATTTCCGCTTGCACGAGAAAGCTCTGCGCGTCAGAAACATCCACCAGCGTCGCAAGCCCAGCTTGATAGCGCGCACGCTCCTGGGTTTCTGTTGTGCGCGCGGCTTCGAGTTCGACGGGTGTGTTCTCTGCGACTTTTCGCGCGCCATCGAGCAAGGCTTGTGCTTTGCGCAGTTGCCCTGTCAGGTCTTGCAACGC
>QHXE01000270.1 GCA_003222835.1 Acidobacteriota bacterium
TCCCGTGACCAGCCCTCCACTACAAGATGAGATTGTGGCTTATGGAGAATATCTCTCTTCATTACTGCTCGCTGCCGTCCTGAGCGAGAACGGTTTGGCGGCGCGCCATGTTGACGGGCGTGAGTGCATCAGGACGGATGACAATTACGGAAATGCTGCGCCGCTTTCGGAGACGGCACTGGCGACTCAGGCAAAGTTGTCGCCCTTAATCGAAGCGGAGATGATTCCGGTGGTTGGCGGCTTCATCGGAAGCACGAAAGAGGGAGCCACGACGACGCTCGGCCGCGGCGGTTCGGATTACACTGCGGCATTGATTGGCGCTGCTTTGGAGGCGCGCGAGATTCAAATCTGGACCGACGTCAGCGGCGTGCTCACCGCCGACCCACGCGTGGTGACGGCGGCCCGAACGATTCCGGTATTGTCTTACCAGGAAGCGGCGGAGCTCGCTTATTTCGGCGCGAAGGTCTTGCACCCGAAGACGATTCAACCGGCAGTCGACGAATTGATTCCGGTGCGCGTTTGCAACTCGCGCGCGCCAGAGAACCCAGGCACTTTGATCGTTTCGGAATCGGAGGCGACGCCCCAAGCCATCAAGGCAATCGCGCATAAAAATGGCATCACGACAGTTCAGGTGACCTCGGCCCGTATGCTTGGCGCTTACGGTTTCCTGCGTGCTCTGTTTGAAGTTTTCGATCGTCATCGCACAGCCGTTGACGTGGTGACGACTTCGGAAGTGAGCGTCTCGCTTTCGATCGATGACGCGAGCGCGTTGCCGGAGTTGATTCCCGATCTGCAACGGCTTGGAACTGTAGAAGTCGAAGCGGGACGCACGATCGTCTCGATCATCGGTGATGGCTTACGTAACACGCCGGGCATTGCCGCGCGGCTCTTCTCGGCCATCAGCGACATTAACGTTTCAATGATCTCGTTTGGCTCTTCGAGCGTGAATCTGACTTTCATGGTCGACGAAACCAACGCGCGCGAGGCGATTAAGCGATTGCATTGGGTTTGCTTTGAGGATGAGGCTTCGGAAGACCGAGTTGATCGCGCAGTTGAGGATGTGTTGGTTTCGATCTGAGAGATGCTTTCATCCATCTCCCTCTGGGAGAGGGTTAGGGTGAGGGCTTAGGTGTTCGCCAGTAGCTTCGCCCCTCACCCCAGCCCTTTCCCAAAAGGAGAGGGAGTTTTCAACGATCTGGAGGCTTCGGATTGGCAAGTTCAATTGATGTTTTCAAGCTTACGCGCGAGCTGATTGACATACCGTCCGTGACTGGCGACGAGTTTCAGATCGGAACTTCGCTCGCAGAGTTGCTCAATCGATTCGATTACCAGGTGGAGGTCCAGGAAGTTGAAGCGGACCGGGCCAATGTCATCGCAACCTCCGGGTCTCCGCCACGCGTCGTGCTGTCGACTCACATGGACACAGTGCCGCCGTACATCGGATCGCGCGAAGACGATGAATTCATTTACGGCCGAGGCGCGTGCGACGCAAAGGGAATTATTGCGTGTCAGATTGCCGCTGCGGAACAAATGCGCGCAGAAGGTGCGAACGGAATTGGCTTGCTATTTACCGTGGACGAAGAAGCAACAAGCGCCGGCGCGAAGGCGGCGAACACGCTGCCGCTTGCTTCATCGTGCCAGTACCTGATTAACGGTGAACCGACGGACAACCGACTGGCCGTGGGCACCAAAGGATCTTTGCAAGTCACAATCAGAACCGCAGGCCGCGCGGCGCACTCAGCCTATCCTGAACAAGGTGACTCGGCGATTGAAAAGCTGCTCGACGTACTTGACGATGTGCGAAAGATCGACTGGCCTGCGGACGAGACGTTCGGCGAAACGACCTGCAACATCGGCATCATTTCTGGCGGCACGCGGGCTAACGTAATTTCGGACCAAGCGCAGGCGATTTTGCAGATTCGTCTCGCCACCAATGGGGAAAGGGTCGTGAGTCTGTTGGAGGGGACGGTGCGGGCACGTGCTGCGCTCGATTACAAATCAACTCACGATCCGGTTCAGTTACTCGCGCTCGATGGCTTCGAACAAACGATTGTGCGCTTCACGACTGACATTCCATATTTGACGAAGTGGGGAGTGCCGTTACTGATTGGACCAGGCTCTATATTAGTCGCACATACAGAACATGAACGGGTGCCGAAGAGCGAGTTATTGCGGGCGGTCGAGATTTATGTTGAATTGGTGCGAAGGCTACGCGCTCAACTTAAGTAATCGTTTTCGGCTAGCAGTCGCTGAGGGAGCCTTGCCTTTCAACTAAAACGGGTTTTACTATCGTTGTCGCATGGTAACAATCACATTCCCCAATCGCGAGACTGAGAAACGCGCGCTGGCTTTCCTGTTGGGTCGATTCTCTGGCCGGGTACTTCGATCAGGTGAACATCTTGTTCCTGAAGCGGCACTGGAGGCACTCGCTGACCAGAACATCCCATTCTCTGTAATTGGGAGGACCACATATGAGCAGCAAATGGCGGCGATTCGAGGTCCTGCTCCCACTTCAGTTCAATGACGGAAGGGATGTGTCCGGCGAGTTGCTTGCCGAGGCCGTCCTGGAAATCGTGGATCACTTTGGCGCTGCCAGCTACGAGACGCAAAAGGTCGAAGGACATTGGCGACAAGGTGCTGTGATCGTCCGTGATAACCTTGTGAAGCTTGTTGTCGACGTGCCTGATCTCCCTGGTAATCGCCGTTGGATGAAAGACTACAAAGAACGCTGGCGTCACCGACTCGAACAAGTTGACCTGTGGATGATTAGTCACGCGGTCGAGGTCGAGTGATTGTTGGCTTGTAGTGTATCTATGGCTATCGCCGGCACCTTTACGTGACGAGAGTACCCGGTAATGAAACTAGCGATCATCGGATACGGCGCTATGGGCCAGCTCGTCGCAAAGCTGGCCGCCGAACAGGGCCACGAAATCTCGGTCACTCTCAATTCACGAGATGCTGAACGCGGCAGCGAAGAATTAGCCAGCTCGCTGCGCGGCTGCGACGTTGCGATTGATTTTTCTGTGGCTGCCGTCGTGATCCGAAACGTTAAGGCCTGCGCCTCGGCTGAGTTACCGCTGGTGGAAGGAACGACGGGCTGGCAAAGCCGGCTTGACGAAGTGAAGAACGTCGTTTCCCAAAACGATGGCGCACTAATCTATGGCGCAAATTTCTCGGTCGGCGTGCAGGTTTTCTACCGCATCGCCGCGTCTGCCGCTGAACTCTTCCACAGTCTGGAGTCGTACGATGCGTTCATCGAAGAAGCGCACCACAAGCGCAAACGCGATGCGCCTTCGGGGACGGCGCTGCAACTTGGCGAGATTGTCGCATTGCACGTGGGCCGTGAAGTCCCGGTTAGTTCCACCCGCGCCGGCTACATCCCCGGCACTCATCGCGTTGGTTTTGATTCGGCCGCGGATCAAATCATATTGGAACATACAGCACGCGGTCGCGAAGGTTTTGCGGCGGGCGCGCTGCTCGCCGCAAGCTGGATTATAGGGCGCAAAGGCGTCTACGAATTCTCCGAAGTGTTTGACGAGATCATCAAGGCATGAGCTCCGTTAGGAGCCGCATGTTTATAGATGACGATTGTCTTTATTAACCTAAGCTCCTTTAGGAGCGCGATAGAACATTTCACTCCTAAAGGAGTTCGGACCATAAACGCTGACGTGGTGCTATAAACATTGCACTCCTAACGGAGTTTAAGGAATAAGGAGGCGAAATCATGACGATGAAAGTCGATTGGATGCGCGGTTGCGCGACGGCTTTGGTAACACCCTTCAAAGCCGATGGAGCCTTTGATGAAGAGCGCATGCGGGCCCTTGTCGAACGACAAATCGCCGGGGGCGTGCGTTTACTGATTCCCTGCGGCACGACCGGTGAAAGCGCGACGATGAGTGAAGCAGAAGATCAACGCGTGATTGGTCTGACAGTCGAAGTTGCTCGTGGCCGCGCCAAGGTCATCGCGGGCGCCGGCAGCAACTCGACGGCGGCCGCGATCGAGTACTCGCAAAGCGCGCGCGATCTCGGCGCCGACGCCGTGTTGCAAGTGGCGCCCTACTACAACAAGCCGACGCAGGATGGTCTCTATGCTCACTTTCGTGCGATTGCCGAGGCCATTCCTGAGATGCCGATCATGCTTTACAACGTGCCGGGCCGTACTGCTTCTAATATAGCCGCGCAAACCGTGCTGCGCCTGGCGAATGATTGCGAAAACATCGTGGCGATCAAAGAAGCGTCGGGTAATCTCTCGCAGATCATGGAGATTCTTCGTGAGCGTCCGGCTGGCTTCAGAGTCTTGTCAGGGGATGACGCGGTCACGCTGCCCTTGGTCGCGCTAGGGGCGGAGGGGATTGTCTCCGTGGCCTCGAATGAAGTTCCTGACTTGATGTCGCGTATGGCTGAACTGGCGCTGGATGGAAAGTGGGATGAAGCGCGCGAGTTGCATTATCGCCTGCTGCCGCTGATGGAAGTTAACTTCATCGAATCAAGTCCGGGCCCAGTAAAAGCCGCGATGGCGATGATGGGCTTGCTTGAAGAAAACTTCCGTTTGCCGCTCGTGCCAATCACGGAACAAAGCCGCGTCCGCATTCGTGAAGTGATTGCCGAACTCGGTCTTTTGCAACTAAAGTTGGTACTCTAATACCCCTGTCTCTATGACATTGCGTGAACAAATCGAAGAGCTTGTGAGTCGCGAGACTCAAGCGTACTCGGACAAAGAATTTGCGTTGTTCGCTGAGTTCAAGCAGGCGCTTAATCGCGGCGAGATTCGCGCTGCCGAACGCGACACGGATGGCCATTGGCACACGAACGCCTGGGTGAAACGTGGCATCCTGCTCGGTTTTCGCATGGGCGCCATCGTGGACATGTCGCCGGCGGATGGCAGCCTCCGCTTTCTCGATAAGAATACTTACCCAATTCATTCTTTCACGCGCGCAGATCGCGTGCGCATTGTCCCCGGAGGGTCGAGCATTCGCGACGGGGCATACATCGCGCCCGGCGTTGTCTGCATGCCACCAATGTTCGTCAACGCCGGCGCGTACGTTGACGAGGGCACAATGATCGACAGCCATGCACTGGTGGGTTCATGCGCCCAGATCGGCAAACGCGTTCACCTTTCCGCCGCCGCGCAAATCGGCGGAGTACTCGAACCGGCGGGCGCGATGCCGGTGATCATTGAAGACGACGTGATCGTCGGCGGCAACTGCGGAGTTTATGAAGGCACGATCGTGCGCGCGCGCGCCGTGCTGGCTTCCGGAACGATCATCACAGGCTCGACTCCAGTCTTCGATCTCGTCCGCGAACAAATCTATCGACGCAGCGAAGACGCGCCTGTGCGCGCGCTGTGCAAACCGAGAAGGGCCGCGAGTGGGGCCTGTCGCTTTACGCGCCGGTGATCGTGAAGTATCGGGATGAAAAGACTAATGCGGCGACGCAGTTGGAGGAGCTGCTGCGTTGAAGACGAAATAGCCCGACAATGTACTTTGAAATCGTCAGCGAGATTACAGACGTCAAGAGAATCGCTGTTCGCAGTTCTATTCGTGAAGTCGCCCGCCTACGGAAGCAGTTTGGCGCCGGGCGTTGGAGAAAACTCAAAGGTATTGCCGCAGTTCGCCTTGCCAATGGTAGGATACGGACGGTCGAGCTTCATTGGTATGAAGCTCACGGTATTGGTAAGAGGAAACTAAAAATCAAACGATACTTGGACTGAAGCCATGAGACGCCGAAAATCAGAACCGCGATTCGTCATTTGCATTCGCAACGAAGATTGCGAGGATTTGGAGCCTCGAAAAGTGTATCAAGTTCTTCCTGATGAAGCTGCGGCTGAGGATGGATACATGAGGGTGATTGATGAGTCTGGTGAGGATTATCTTTACCCGCAAGATTATTTTGTCCTCATTGAGTTGCCTCAAGTCGCGGAGAAAGCTCTTTTGTCAGCAGCTTAATTTACGAGTCAATCGATCATGATCGTCAAACCGAAGAAAAAGAATTACAGAGGCGTAGGCTATGGTCATTGAAGCAAAATATGAAAATGGCGTCTTCAAGCCAATCGGCGAAGTAAAGCTTGAGGAGGGAACGACGGTGGAGATTCACATTAACCGTGAGGAGACCGCCAGGAAAGCGCCGTCCATTCGCGAGCTTGGCTTTGCCGGAATGTGGTCCGATCGCGATGACATCAAAGATGGCGTGAGCTACGTCAACCGTCTCAGGGATCAGTCCCGGCCTTAACAATCTCAAATGGCCTATCTCGTTGATACCGACGTTCTAATCGATGTCTCCAGAAACAAAGAGGCTGCGATTGACTTTCTCGATCAG
>QHXE01000271.1 GCA_003222835.1 Acidobacteriota bacterium
GAAGATCAGCCTTTATGTCATACATATCGCTGGACAGGCCACCGAGCTTATGATCAATCTTGCGAACTATCCTCTTGAGGTCCGCAAACTCCACGGCGAACACGTCCTGTCGCTCTCCGACTTGCCGAACTTCGACTCGAATGGCTTCCAGCGTTTCGCTCAATGGCGTGGTCATCTTGAGAAGTCGCAAATCGACTTTGTCTCGGAAATCTATGAACTCAGCGCGGTGAGCTTCGAACTCGACGCGATGCGCTCTAAATTCGCCTTCGAGAGATTCGATCCTTCCTCGAAGAAAATCAAACGACGACTGCACCAAGCGAAACAGATCATCGATTGTGCGTCCGTCGCCTTCCGACGTTTCAGGTGAAAGTCGTTTAGTCGTCTCTTCGTCTTCGCTCATGATAGGAGGTCCTCTTTGCCAGTATACTACGAGATCGGCCTGTGTCCATGTTCCCGGCTTAAGACCCCAAGAAACTCAAATATTCGATTTTTCGGCGGTCTGCCTGACGTCACGAGCGCGCGATCCCAAACCAAGTCTATTCTCGATCTGACGCAATCGCTTCGCCATGCCCAACGCTTCTTTCGCAGTCGTTGGCGCGCCGTTGATCGTCTCTTCACAGTTGCGCATCAGCGTTTCGAGTTGCTGCTGTTTGAGTCCCGATCTGGCCGCTACGCGCGCGGCAATCGCAGTTCGCGGACTGCTGTTATTCAAACCCGCATAACGACCCAGCATGCGCCGCACTCGTCCGTAAATATTTTCCAGCGCCAGGTCATGCGCGTGAGCGCGCTGTTGCAACTCAGCCATCGAGGCGACAAATTCAAGACTCGATCTGCGATCCACCTGCGGCAATGGCAAGGGCCGGGCAAAACGTCGTCCGCGCGACCAGACAATTGTCAACGCGATTAACGCCAACTGACCAAAGAGTGCCAGTATGGGCGTGCCTTCAAAATATTGAATCAGCGCGTTGTGAGTTGCGCCGCGTCCTTGGTGAAATTCATCGAACGCGACCAGACCGCCGCCGTCGGTAACTAGGTTTATCGCAAGCTGAAGATTGTCTTCCCGGCTAATGCCATTGTTGGCAACGATGAACGGATCGGAGAGCAGCGCGATGCGGCCCTTGCCGTGCGGATAATCTACCAGTAAACCGCTGCCGTCCGACTGCACGAAGTTGACAACCGGCGCCGGCGATCCTGGTTTCGAACTCTTCTCAGAGGGTTTAGGGTCAGCGCCTTTGTAATCTTCGGATTCGTAATCGGTTGAATCGTCGGACGATTCTTCATCTTTTCCACGTCCGTGCTCGATTCCATTTCTGCCTAAGTTGCCGCTCTTCGTCTGACTGGCTTTTTTCGTCGTGCTCGATGCGATCGTTATTGTTCCGGCAAAGCGCGACGGCAGAATCGTTTCCACGTCGCGCGCCAGCAACGTTGGTTGAGAAGGCGACGCCGGCTTAACGCCTACAGTCATTTGTTCGAGATTGTTCGGATCCAGATCGTAGGCAGGGAAACTCGATGTGTAACTGGAAACCCTCCACTCACCCGATGCCGGCAACAAAGACGCGTCGGGATGTCGATCGATGATTACCAACCGGCCACCTTTGGCCACCCAGCGCAGCAATTCTTCGCTCTCCGAATTCGAAAAAGGCACGATCGTTTGGCCGACAACCACCACGGTGGTAGGCTTTGGGCCAGCCGCGCTCAGCAGCATGGCTGTCGAGTCGCGCCAGCGAGCGACCTGATAACCCGATTCGCTCAGAAAATCGAAAAGTGCCCGAGTGCCGGTGGCGCCGGCATTGAAGGTGGATCGATCCGGCGACATTTCGGATTCCGCATTCCCTTCGACTTTCACATACGAAGCAGCGTTAAGCGCAATTAGCAACCCCACAACCACGACCGCGGTGATTAATATTATCAGGCGTTGACGCATCGAATAGGGTACGCACGCCTCCGGCGTGCAGGTACTAACTTCGGGCAATAGGCACGCCGGAGGCGTGCGTACCCGGAACAACATCACTGCATCTTCAGAGCTTGCAGATAGCCGCTTCGAAAATCATCCCAGTCACTTTCGACCGCCGGAGTGAATCCGTACCAATGAACTTCAAAACTGTTGGTCAGCTTGCGCATCGACGCGTACAGCGATGGTCGTTCGCGTACCGAGCTGAGGTAGTCGCGATTTGTCTTATGCTGCGCGAGGCTAATCACTTTGCGATCGGCAAGCTCGCACAAAAATGCGATGTAGGCTTTGCGAATCGCCGCCCGCAGATCGCCGCTACGCGCCAAGCTTTCCGCCTGCGCAAGGAGATCAGCCGAGCTTTGATCTGGTTCGAGCCGTTCGCCTAACACGATGCGGGCCTCACGCTTTTGCTTTTTCTTGTTACGGCTGCGAAGGAATCGCGGCGCGAATTTCCAGATGAGAAAAGCGATCAACGCCAGTCCGACGAGGACCACGATTACTTGAGCGACCGCTGATAGAAGGCGCGAATTGCCTGGTTGGCTCTTGGGGAACAAACTGAAGAACCAGCGGAGGAATCGCATCCAGAGACGTTCCAGCGCGCTCCCTTCAGAGGCAGTTTTGTTGTACTCGGGGCGGCGCAAAATCTCGGCGAGTCGGCCCTTGTCTTCGTCCTTCTTTCCCACGCTGGATACTTTGTCGAGTTCATCCAGACGTTCACTGATCGCCAGCAGTCGCTCGCCAATGCGCACGAGCGATTCAGTACGACGCGCGTTGTCTTTAGTCTTTTCGTATTCGTCAAGCGCATCGTGAAACCAGGAGTTGTCTAGTGCGATGCTCTGTCCCTGAAGCAGGATCGTCTCCTTCGCGGGCAATTGAGCACGCAACGGCGCGAGCGATGCGTTGGCTGACCCTTCATCTCTGGCAAGTTGTAATTGCTGGATAGTGCGAATCGCTCCCGAAACTCGATGCCGGTAATCGGCCAGGGTAGAGGCGCGGCCGCTAACGACGCAGGCAGCGACGACGAAACCCGCAAGAAGGAGCCTCTTCATCAGATGGACATCGGTTGGAGAAGACATTGAAAATTGAAAATTGAAAAATGCAAATCGTAAATTTGCTCAACAGCGACACTCCACGACACTAGATGCCAGCTTAATTTTGCATTTTTCAATTTTCAATTTGCAATTCCCTTAACCCTGATTAAGTCCCAACACCGCGCCGGTAGGCATTTGACCAGGCGGAGGGACAAACCTTGGCGATTTCTTGGTAACCAGTGCGGGCGCGAAAGGAGACATCACTCCGGGAATCTCCGGCATTTCAGGAAGGTTCTGCGCGGCCATTAGTTCGATGTCGTATCCTTCGTGGCGCACGCGTTCGTCAACATAGAGCAAAGAGAGTCCCAGCATCCAGATTGGAGCGAGCATGATGTGGCTGCATTGCAGAATCACTTGATAACCGATCGCATACCAGGCCGGCCAAGCGCTGAAGGGCGAAATATCGACGCCGTTCAGCCAAGCGTACCAACCAAGAGGAATTATTAACAGCGCCAACGCGGAGTAAGTAGCGAAGAGGGTGAATAGCGCCATGGCCATCAAACGCTTCACATTGCCGCTGGCAAGCGAAAAACTTCGTCCCACTGCGGAAAAGACGGTTCTGCCTTCGACCAGCATCGCTTGCGGTACATAGGCTACGCGCCCCGCCAAAAAGAAAAACAAAGTTAGCGCCAGAACCGTTGCTACGATCCCACCCAGTACACCGGTTATGCCGGCGAGCCAATTCGATAGTTTGATAAAAACTAAAGAGGCTAAGGCAACAAAATAGAAGACCATGAACCAAGCCATGAACGCGACTGAGATGGCGAATCCCAGCCATGACGCCATGAGGAAGCTGCCCCCAAGCAGTCCCCAGAAACGTGACTTCACCGCTCGATACGTGGTGCGCATGCTGACCGGTTCGTTCCAGAGTAGATGCGCGACCAGATTGCGCGTAGCTCCACCCATCACAATGATGCTGAAGAGCGATCCGCAACCGATGATCAAAACTCCCGCCAGCCACAACAGCACGAAAAGCGCCAGTCGCATCTCACTCGAGGTGGCTGTGAATTCGCGAAAAGTTATGGTGGTGATCGTCGAACCCACCGCCGAGACCAAAACCGGCGGCGCAGCAATCCGAATCAACGTAAGAAAATGGCGCCGATAAAGCCGTACGGCGCGATCGATCAGATCGCCTGCGCCCAGCGGAGCGAGCGCAAGTTCACTGGAGGATGAATTCATTCATGCGCATGATCCCCGTTTTGTGAACTTGAATCAAGTCTATTTACCGCAATAGCCGAGAATTCAAGGGCACACTGACGGTACCGCCGTCAAATATTACAATCCGCAGATTACCTTACCAAAAAAAGAAGCGTCGCCGATCACACAGCAACGCCTATTAGGTTAATTCAATTTCCTTAGAGGTCAAAAACCTCTCCAAACTCTCTCATTCGATTCTTAGCTGCCGGATCTTATCCCTTAACTTCTCAGCGTCCGGCGCATCCGGCGCCAATTTGAGGTAAGCCTCTAATTCGTCCGCGGCCTGTTTCTTGGCTCCCCGAGAGCTATATATGATCGCCAGTATCCTGTGTGCCTCATTCATCTTTTCCTTTCCGAGTTTCAACGAGGCCAGCAGCTCTTTTTCTGCATCTTCGAACAGGCCCAGATTTGCCAGGGCCTGGCCAAGGAAATAATGCCCTACTGCGGACTGGTCATTTTTCGCTAAGGCTTTACGAAGAATCGGTACCGCCTCGCCATACCGTTTCATCATGAAATTTGCAATGCCGCGGTTTATCAGGGCGGCAAATGCATCGGGGACGATCTTTAGTGCACTCTGAAAGGCCTCGTCGGCATTTTCCAATTGATTCAGTCTGAGATACTGAACCCCGAGTTCATTGAATGCGAGCATAAAAGACGGATACTCCTTTATCGCCAGCTTCAGTTGCTCGATCGCTCCTGCATGGTCATCTTTCTTAGCTTGTTCGACGGCATTATTGTAATGGACCAGCGCACCTTTGGGAACATTCACAAACTCTGCATTTAGAACCCCGGGCTTGGCCTCAGCTCGTCCCTTAAACTCCAGTCGAATATTCAAATTGTAGAGTTGTGGAGGAAATCCCCGGAATTGCCTGACCTGGACCTGCTGCGAATAAGGTTCGTATTCCTTTTCTTTATCGATGACAACTGTGTAATCGCCGGATACAAGCCCCTGAAATGCGAATCTTCCATAGTCGTCGGTCATTGTCACACGGTCGCCCCTGGTCATGGTTTGCAGACGAATGGTA
The DNA here is from genome assembly GCA_003222835.1 of Acidobacteriota bacterium. The sequence goes on from QHXE01000271.1 coordinate 5,265, forward strand.
ATGCGCCGCTCGAGACGCTGCCCACTTGGTACAAGGACCATCCCAGTAATGGTGTTCGCTCCACCCAGACCCGTATCGCCTTCGGACGGCGGAATCATCTGAGCCGTTACTGGAACGACAAAGCACAGG
>QHXE01000272.1 GCA_003222835.1 Acidobacteriota bacterium
ACGCTGATTGATGGCCGCCATAGCGTAGCTCTCACTTCTAATTGCACCCCACCCTTCTTTGCTCTATTGAGTTGATTCAGGATTCTTTCGACCTCAGTCATTGCTCCCACCTTCTAATTCTTCAAGCTCTGCTTTGGTCCTTTCGCGCTCAGCGTAAAGCTTGGCGAGGCGCGAGGGCAACGCTACGTTTTCGGCCTGCGCCGGATCAAAACCACGGGCGCGCATTTCGCGCTCGAATTCCGCATCGAGATCGCGGAGTCTGTCGTGCAATTCATGAACATTCAATTCAGCCATGATGATCGATCACTCAGTTCGTGCTTTGCAAATCATCTCACCCACAGTTAGTCTTAACCACACCCAATAGTTAGGAGTACCCGTGGCTATCATTCGTCCTTTCAATGCCCTTCGTCCGCAAGCCGATCGCGCGGCGCAGGTCGCGGCGGTCCCTTATGATGTTGTGAACACTGAAGAAGCGCGCGCTCTGGCCGCGGGAAATCCATGGAGCTTTCTGCACGTCTCGCGTTCCGAGATTGATTTGCCCGATGGCACGCCGATCTACAACGATCAAGTGTATGCGAAGGCGCTCGCAAACTTCGAACAGCTCATCAAGGAATGCCCGTTTGAGAATGAAGAGACGCCGAGTCTGTATCTCTATCGTTTGATCATGGGCAACCACGAGCAGATCGGCATCGTCGCCTGCTGTTCCGTCGATGAGTACGACCGTGGCATCATTCGCAAGCACGAGCGCACTCGGCGCGACAAAGAAGACGATCGCACGCGTCACATCATGGTGCTGCGCGCGCAGACGGGCCCGGTGTTTTTAACTTATCGCGGAGCGGCGAGGTTTGACTCTCTGGTTGCCGATGCGCTCGCAAGTAGTCCGCCGCTCTACGACTTTGTGGCGAATGACGACATTCGTCACACCATCTGGCGGGTGCCGAATTACCAGCCACTGGCTGAAGCCTTCGCTGAAGTTCCTTATCTCTACATCGCCGATGGGCATCACCGTGCCGCCAGCGCCAGCCGCGCAAGCGCCGAGTTGAAGGAGCATGGCTTCGGTTTTATCGGCAATGAAGAATATAACTTTTTCCTCTGCGTTTTGTTTCCAGATTACCAATTACAAATCCTCCCCTACAACCGCATCGTGCGCGACTTGAATGGTATGTCCCGGGAAGAATTTCTCACGCGTGTGCGCGAGAATTTTGCGCTGACAGAAAATGCTTCGCCGTCTCCGAAACAGCGCGGCGAGTGGAGCATGTATCTCAATGATCGGTGGTACGGTCTGGCTCTGCCAAATGAGGCGGTGCGACCTGAAGGAGTAGTTGATTCGCTTGACGTAAGCATCTTGCAGACCCGTCTGCTCGATCCGATTCTCGGTATCAAAGACGTGCGCACCGATAAGCGAATCGATTTCGTGGGTGGCATTCGCGGGACCGGTGAACTGGAGAAACTGGTGCACGAAGGAAAAGCCGCCGTCGCGTTCTCGCTTTATCCGACCACGATTGATGATTTGTTGCGCGTGTCTGACGCCGGCGAAATCATGCCGCCCAAATCAACCTGGTTCGAGCCGAAGCTGCGGGATGGATTGCTGATTCATCAGATTTGATTTGAGGCGAAGTTTCGTTCTTGCCTGGCCTTTCGAACGGAGGTTCGTAAAGGCAATTCTTCAGCCCGGTGGAAGCCACGAGCCGAGAAATAAGGAAACCGTTTAAACGGTTCCCCGAAGGCGGTTCAGTCCGACGATCACCGGGCCGAAGACGCGATCTGAATGAGAGACGGAAAAGTTACACAAAGGTCGTCATCACTTCATTCGACAACAGAACACCTCGGGTTGTTAATCTAATCAATTTCTCGTCCACCTCGATCAATCCAGCATCGCGCAGTCGAACGAGTTCAACTTCGTATTCATCGCGAAGGTCGTTACCGAAACGCCGTAGATAATTTTGCAGATCGAAGCCTCGCATTAGCCGCAGCCCGAGGAATATTGATTCAGCCCGCGCCTGCTCGCCACTCAGATCCGTGCGTTCAACCGCGGGCGACTGTTCGTCCTCGATTAACTGAACGTACCTAGCCGCGTCACGCTCGTTGCTCCACCTGCGCCTCTCGCCGTCGTATGAATGGGCCGAGCAGCCAAAGCCATAGTAGGGTTCGCCGGTCCAGTATTTCGTGTTGTGCCGCGCTGAAAATCCCGGCAGACAAAAATTCGAAATCTCGTAATGCTCGTAACCGGCGGCGCAGACTGCATCGATCATCACGCGGTACATCTCCGCGGCAAGATCGTCGTCGGGTACCGGCCGCATGCCGCGTTTGATTTGATCGGCGAGCGGCGTGCCTTCGTGTACGTCGAGCAGATAGAGTGATAAATGTTCGGGCCGCAGCTTCAAAGCTTCGTCCAGATTTCGTCGCCAGCCTGCCAAGGTCTGTCCTGGTAAACCCGCGATCAGATCGAAGTTGACATTTTCAAAGCCGGCTTCGCGGAGACGATCGAACGTTGAGTAAATTTCGCTCGAAGAATGCGTACGGCCGAGTTGCTTCAGGTCGCGATCGTCGAATGTCTGCGCGCCAAAACTGGCTCGATTGATCCCGCAGCGTCGAAACTCCTGAAGCTTTCCGTGTTTAGACGCGGTGCTCGCGCCGCCATCTCCCGGATTCAACTCGATTGTCACCTCCGCGCCATTCAGCACCTTGAATCGATCGCGGACCGCTTTGAGAATCTGTTCGATTTGCGCCGGCGTAAGTAACGAAGGAGTGCCGCCACCCAAGTAGATCGTATCGACATCGCTCGGCTCCTCAACTTCTCGCCAAGCGGCGATTTCGCACCCGACTGCGTGAACGTAGCGCGCGGCCAATTCGCTTTCGTACATGCCCGTGGCAAAGTCGCAGTAAGAGCAACGCGAACGACAGAATGGAATGTGTAGGTAGATTCCAGCTGGTGTCATCACTTTGAAATTATAGACGCAGGTGAGGCCCACCGGCTAACGCGCCCTCTCTTCCTTTGCGCCTTTCGATTTTCTTTTCTTTGCGGCTTTGCGTGAAAGTCCAACCTCATGTTTCGCGCAAAGTCGCAAAGAACAAAAAGACGTAAGGCGCGAAGTTGAGTGTCTCGGAGTAACGAGGGCCGCTGTTCGGCTTCTATGCTCTGTGTATGATTTTGATTTGCTGATTGTGGGTAAGCATGAATGTGGGCCCGTTAATTCAGTGGTCTTCAACTCCAGTCTTGTGCTGGCATGATGATTGACTAAGGACCGAATGATTCGCAATTTGTCCCGACCAACCCAGAAACAAATTAATGGAGGGAGTTGAAATCATGGCAGACGAGAGGAAACAGAACAAAGGCTTGAACCAGCAAGGCGGTCATCAGATGCCGGGACGCGGCCAAAAAGAAGAGCAGGCCGCTGGTAGCAAGCGACGCGACGAGGATACTGGTCGGCAAGGCAGTCAATGGGACGAAATGGGAAGCATTCGCCGGAATCAGGACTATCAGCGTCGCGAGCAAGAGACGAGACGCTAAGAGTGGTGCTGTCCACACCGAAGGCTCGCGTTTGATCTTCTGAAAGGAAAATCATCGTGAGCCTTCTTGTCTCCACTCCCAAACTAACGAGAGAAAAAGAGCTGCCACAAAAAAGCACAAAAGGCACAACGGGGAAGGTGATACGCCCAACCTTTTGTGCGTCTTGTGCCTTTTTGTGGCGATGCTCATTTATTAATTCGTCGGGTGCTGCCAGCGCCGCTAATCGATCGGCTCATCTTGCGCGCAACTAATTCTGCTTTCGCAAACACCCGCAGAAAATTCTCGCCGAGGATCTTGCGAATGTCCGGTTCGCTGTAGCCGCGCTTTAACAACTCGTAGGTAATGTTCGGCAACATCGAAACATCTCGCGCGCCTTCGGGAAAATCGTTTGCGCCGTCAAAGTCCGCGCCGAGACCGACATGATCGATGCCCGCGACTTTCGCTATGTGTTCGATATGATCGATCAGTTTCGAGAGTGGCAACGGCGGCAGAGGGTTCACGGCTTCCAGCTTGTCGCTTTCTTCGGAGAGTCGTTCGGGATTATCGCCGTACTTCGCGGTCAATGCTTCCTGCTGCGCTTTGAGACGCTGGTCACGTTCGTCGGCTTGCGGCGCGACGGTCTTCTGATCGACGAAGAGACTGTAGAAGTTTACTTGCACGACGCCGCCGTTCTTGGCGATGCGTTTCAGTAGATCGTCGGGAATGTTTCTCGGCACGTTGCTGAGCGCACGCGCCGATGAATGCGAAGCAAAGATCGGCGCTTTCGAAACGTCGAGTGCGTCGCTCATCGTTTTGTCGGAAACATGAGAGACATCGACCAGCATTCCCAGCCGATTCATCTCGCGCACGATTTCCTTGCCAAAATCGCTGAGGCCGTTGTGCTTCTTTTCGCCGCGGCCCGCATCCGCCCAATCGTTCGTGTTGTTCCACGTCAAGGTCATATAACGCACGCCGAGCCGGTAGAACTCGCGCAGCGTCGGCAAAGAATTTTCAATAGCGTGGCCGCCTTCGATTCCCATCAGACAGGCAATCTTGTTCTGTGCTTTCGCGCGCTGAATGTCGGTTGAGGTAGTCGCAAACATCAGATCGTTCGGATGCCGCTCAACCGCGCGATAGACAGAATCGATCATGTCGAGCGTGCGGCGCGCCGCCCCGCCATGCGCGACGTACCAGGGCTTGATGTAAAGCGAAAAGAACTCAGCGGTCATGCCGCCTTTCTTCATGCGCTCGATGCTGGTGCGATACGGCGTCGGCGGATTTCCGCCAAGATCGTAATCGTCATTGGTCATCGGCGTGGTCACATCGTTGTGCGTGTCGATGACAATCGCGCGCCGTTGAATCGCCAGGGCTTTCTGCCAGAGCGCTTCGTCGCGAATTGAGCGGCTCGACATCTTTCTTTGCGCCGGTTGAGCAGTCCGTTGCGAGGATTGAGAACAGCAGTCTTCGTGTTTTCATTGCGTAGATTTACCACAAAGGCAGAAATACAGAAAGCGACTTTATTATGAGTTCGGGCGAACGAGACTAGCTTCGTCAGCAGGCGTTAGAGTACCGACTTCAGTCGGGTCTTTATCAACTCAAGGAAAAGCCCAACTAAAGTTGGTACTCTAACGCCTGCTTTTTCATCTTTTGAAGATTGTCACGAAGAGTTGAGATGCGGCCACAATAACCGCCGACGGAATCCAGATCCACTTGATCTCGCTCCAGAGCACTGTGAGTCCGCGCGCGCTGAAAAACTCGTCAAGCGCAAGCGGCGAAACCTCGATGGGCCGCCACCCGAAGAAGTAACGAGCATTTGAAAAAGGAGCAAAGAACGCCACACCCAAACCGCCATTCGTCATCGCATCGAGTAATCCATGCGAAGCAGTTACAATAAAGAAATATACTGACAAGAACACCCAAGTCGTTAGAGATTCGGGCGTGGTGTGTAACGTGAACCACGCTGCCAGTAACCCAACAACCAGCGCGAACGACAACGAATGCGTCAACCCTCTATGGCCAAGCATGTCGCTATAGCGAATTCCAAACGCGAAACCGACGACATCAATATCGGGAAGCATCGCGCAGAGGATCGACAGAATCCAGAAGCGCGCCGGCGTGCGCTCAGCCAGGAACACTTTACCGATTGCTACCGCCGCCACTCCGTGTGAAATGATGGTTGGCATTTAATTCACCATTCCCTGGATTCCGTTCGGCGGTAATCATACCGTGCGAATTGCACAATGCAACTGTGGCGAGCCACACTTACTGTGCCATCCTCTTTCGAGTATCATCCCTGCCGGTATGTCCATCCTAATCGCCGAAGACAACGTGGCCCAGCGCGCTTACCTGCGTGAGATACTCGAGCGTGACTTTCCTTCGCATCAGCCGGTGATTGAAGCGGCCGATGGTGAAGAGACGGTGGCGATGGCGCTAAAGAACAAGCCTGAGGTTTGCATTCTCGACATTCAGATGCCGAAGCTTTCCGGCGTGAAAGCCGCCCGAGCTATCTGGCGCGAGTATCCTGAGGCGCGGATTATTTTCTGGACCCAGTTTCCGCACGAGATTTACATCAACGAGATACGCAAAATCGTTAAGTCCGTCGATCCGCCGCCGGCTTATGGTTTCATTCATAAGAACAATCCGGAGTCGCGCTTTCTGCGTTTCGTCGCCGCGGTGCTGGAAGATGGCGCGGACATGATCGATCCGGCGTTCAAGGATTCATTCAAGCGGCCGTTGCTGACTGAGTTCGAAGCCGAAGCGCTTTACTATCTCGCGCTCGGTTTATCGAACTGGGCCATCGCTCGTAAATGCTCATTGAGCTTGCGCGGAGTCGAAAGCCGTCTGGCGACGCTCTACGAAAAACTTTTCGTGTCAATTCCCGAAGGCACAGAGCATGAAGCTTACGAGAAGCTGGCTTACAACGTGCGGACGCGTGCGTTCTTTGAGGCTCTGCGGCGTGGCTTGCTGAACAATGATGAGTTGGAAAAGGCCGCGGTTGATCTTGAAGGATGGCTCGAGCGCGATCGAAAGAAGTTTATTGAAGAGCAGAAGCGCGACGCTGGGAAGAAGAAATGATTTGTCTCATTCACACACGGCTTCAGCCGGGTGTTCAAGGCAACAACAATTTTCAATTAACCGTTTTAACGGTTTCCCGTTAGCGAGAGGGCTTCAAAGGAGAATGCCTCATGTCAACTCATTCGTACTCGCGCTGTTGGCTTCACTTGATCTGGGAAACGCTCCGTCGAGAACCGATGTTGGACAAACGTGCTGCGGCGAAGGCTTCTGCAAATCTGTCTGAATATTCATACGAAAAAGGGATTTACATGAAGATCAACTTCTTCAACGCCGATCACACTCACGCACTGATTGATCTTCCCACAAACCTGACAATCGAACAGGTCGTGCAACTGTTGAAGGGCAGCTCA
>QHXE01000273.1 GCA_003222835.1 Acidobacteriota bacterium
CGGATCAAACCCTTGACCTTGGTCTGAAACGGTCAGTGAGATTCCTTTACCGACCTTGCAACGGCAGCGGACGTGAACTAATTTGTGAGCATCCAGCCGGTTGCCATGAACGACTGCGTTATTAAGAGCTTCCTGGAGCGCCAGTTCGACGGCGGATTCCTCGCCCATGATGCAATGCGACCCTTCGATGAGCCGCATCAGTCGGTCCACCAGCGGTGAGATCGCGCTGATCTCGCTCGGTATCCAAGCGTCGATTTCCAGCAAGGAACCTGCGCCTCGGCCGGCAAACGCTGGCCGAAGATTTGCTCTCACATTCACTGAGCGTCCGTTATTCATGGCAGTACCTTCCGGTCAGCTGTGCGCCAGCCACAGGCCATAGCGCACGGAGTCCAGCAGTCCGAATCCCTTGCGATACCGCAGCACTCGGTACCACTTGCTCCACTCGCGGATGAATATAAGAATCGGTGACATAGCGTCCCCTCTCTCGTGCATTACGTTCTTGCACGTGCGGTAAGGGCAAGACGCGCGCCAAACTGACAAGATCGTAAGTCGCTGAATTTTCAGGAGAAGACGACAGAAGTCGAAAATGTCGAGGTTGAAGAAGTCGAAAAAGTTGAAAGTGTCGACGCGATTCGGATGGCTATGGAAGCGCGACTCCGGTGTATCGCTTCGCATAGATGCCGAGCGCCGATCAAGTCAAACTGCACTACCCCATACAGCTCGTCCATCAGGATGCCAAAAAGTTCCTTAAGGTCGCGGTGTGCTCCGATGCCTCGGGACACGCGGACGAGCGTTCCATACTGCATGGCAAGCGCCGGTGTTGCGAGGACCTCCAAGTCGTTGTTCACAGTGGGGCACCACCGCATTAACCAGATTCCAGTCCATCTGATGCCCGGGAGGGCACAAGTGATACACGTCCCCGAAAGCGAAAAAGATTTATAGGATCTCTACAATACCCTTCTGTGCTATGCACGCGAATTCGTTGCCCATCCTTAATCAGCTTGGTAGCAGTTTCTACTCCGACAACCGCTGGTAAGCCATATTCACGTGCGATGACTGCTCCATGGGTCATCAGTCCACCAACTTCGGTCACCAGGCCTTTGATGGATACAAACAACGGTGTCCAGCTAGGGTCCGTAAAGGAGGTGACCAAGATATCGCCATCTTCTAGAACAGCATCTTCCACGTTCAAGATGAAACGTGCGCGTCCCTCTGTCACTCCGGACGAAACAGGAAGACCAACGATGGCGTCGGCTGGGAGAATTGACGTGCCGGTGCCCAATATCTCTCAGAGCTTATTGAGTCCGTCTAGCGCAGCAACTTTGTAAGCTTCGGCGAGCGTCGGGTAGTTGAAGACCATATCGCGGAAATATTCCACCGACCCACCGTAGAAGAGCACAGCCTGGCCAATATGGATAATTTCGGTTGCTCGCTGCCCTAAAGCATGCACCCCAAGCAACTTGCGCGTTTCCCGGTCAAAGAGGATTTTGAGCATGCCGGCTTCATCACCGAGCATCATACTCTTTGCAAGTTCAGAGTATTTTGCGATTCCCACTTCGTAAGGAACTCGATTCGACGTTAATGTTTCCTCGGTCTGGCCGACCATGGAGATCTCCGGAATGGTGTAAATTCCGTACGGAAACAGCTCCGGCATGTGCTCGAAGGGAATCTGAAACATGTGACTTGCAGCCAGACGGCCTTGTTCCATGGAGGTGCTTGCAAGTGCCGGAAACCCGATAACGTCCCCAGCAGCATATACGTGTGGAACTTCAGTTTGAAAGAACTCATTCACTTTCAACCTGCCGCGCGAGTCCGCGGCTAGCCCAGCAGTCTCCAGATGGAGCTGATCACCATTAGCTTGGCGACCTACAGCATAGATTAGAGCGTCACCGCGCACTCTCTTGCCGCTCTCCAACTCCGCAAATACGAAATCGCGTTTCGCATCAATCCCAACTTGCGATACTTTTTCGCCTAAGCGGAAAGTGACTCCGAGGTGGCGCAAATGGAAGAAGAGCGCTTCGACGATTTCCCGATCTACGAACTCCAGGACGATTGGCCGCTGATCAATCAACGTGACATCGGCACCCAAGGCCGCCATGAAGGATGCGTACTCGAGACCTACGACACCGGCGCCAACCACGATGATCTCTTTCGGCAGACCAACCAAGTCGGCAAGGTGGTCTGTATCGACAATGCGATGGTTGTCAAAGGGGATGCCTGGGCTGTGAGCGGGTCGCGTGCCACAAGCAACGAGTATCTTCTCCGCTTTGACTCTAAGCCCTTCACCCTCACCTTGAATTCCCACTGTGTGAGGATCCAAAAAAAGTGCGTCGCCTTGATAGATAGCAACACCATTCCGCTTTAATTGCGCTCGAACTACTTCGGTCTCTCGCCCGATTATGGCATGGACGCGTGAGGAAAGGTCTTGGACAGAAATATCGCCGCGGCTTCGATAGCCATTGCCGTATAGGGCCTTCACCGTTAGACCGGTAAGTTGAAAAATGGCCTCACGTAGCGTCTTGCTGGGGATCGTGCCGGTATGAACGGACACGCCTCCCATCATGTCGGTCCGATCAATAACGGCGACACGCTTGCGCGCCTTTGCCGCAGCGATAGCACCTTTCTGCCCTGCTGGGCCACTGCCGATTACAACAAGGTCGTACTCTGCTGCAGTCACGTTGACGGCCTCAAATTCAACCTCCGGTTCCATGGCAGACTCAGAGAATCAAAGACGAGATGTTCGACTAACGAAATCAGTCATCCGGATCACTTCCGGTATCCGCTTGAAGAGGGGAAGCAGGATTGATGACGTACTGTTGATGATCTACGGTGAATATTCTTCGTCCGTAGATCTTTACTTCAACGGACGTCTCATCGCGGTAAGGAAGCCAAAAACCATCAATCCGTTGGTATTGCCGGACAAAATCTGCATGATTGATCCAGAAGGACGGTTTCTTAGCAGGGCGGCCAACGATTTTCACAACCGCGAAGTCCTGCGCATCGACCCAAATTTTCCCCTCGAACAGATACTTGTCTTTGCGTTTCGGAGTGGCTTCGAGAACGAAGCAATGATACGGGCCAACTTCCTCTTCTCCCGCTAACGCGAACGTGTAATTAGCTCCCGTGATTGCACTGTTGTGGTGCTCCCGGCCAGCAGATGTCTCGCCCTCGCTTTGAATCAAGCGGTCGAACACCAGGTGACGCACGATCGCCGATCCCTTTTCGGAGGTCTTGTTGAATGTTTTCTTGTCGGGCGCCTCGTAGTCAACGCGTACCACTGCCTGAGCCGCCAACTTCCCTTCAAAGTTTCTGATTACGTACGTGCGCACGGCCGAATAGCGCTGCAACTGCTCGTTTCGCAAGCGGTTGCGTTCAAGCATTTTTCCGATGATGTCGTCGCCCGTCAAACCCATTGGAGCTATGTAGCCCGCTGGGGCTGCTTCCTCCGCTGCGCGGCTGGCGAAGTCCTGGCTCTCCGCAAACAACGATCCTTGAGTCGCTCCCAAGACAAGAGCGATCGCGACCAATCTCCCGCATCGTCCAACCTGAATTGCCATAGCCTGCGACCTCCCCTTTCTTTTCTATGCCCTCTTCCCGGATCCGTACCATGCTTTCAATCAGCGAAGCTAAGAATGAAACCATCCATGCGGCGCTGAAAGCCAGTGAACCTGCCAAAGAATGGCGAAGTCACGTTGCTGTACACCTCTCGAAAATTTCCGTGGTTCGTGAGATTGATCGAATACAGCCCCACGCGAACCTTGTGCCGGCCCCCGTGCTCCATCAAAGGCAGGCGCAGATGAAAATCTCGATAAACCTGCGCATCGACGGAAAAGAAAGTTGGGAAGCGCGGGCCATTCGGCAACCCTGCGTAGTTCTGGAGCACGTCGACGTTGGAATAGGGAAAGCCCGTGTGCACGTCTACAACAGGGCTCACGGTAAGCGACCACGGAAGATGGAACACTCCCCAACTGACCACTCGATGCGGCACGTCCGAAGGCAGGATGCCGGAAACATTGGGGCGAATCACAGGTTGCTCGAAGGGAAGGAAAATGCGGGATACGCTATTCAGGTCACCGCGCGCCCGGCTCCAAATGTACGAGACACTTAGGTCAGCGTGATGAACAGGTTGAAAATGGAGCGTGGCCTCGAACTCGTGGTAGTTCGCCTGGCCTGTGGCGAAGAGACCTAGCAGGGTAGCGCTTCCGAAAACACCCGGAATGGGATTTACAACGAACAGATCCCGAGTCCGGCTGTAGATGTAGCTGATGCGAAGGACTGCGTTGCCCCACAGTTGGCGGTCAACTTCGATGTTGCTGACGAAACTTCGCGGACTGGTGTCGGGCTTGGACCGTATCCGTGAAAGAAGAGTGCCGACGCCGTTTCCGACGAACCCGTTGACATACTGGGTAGGCGATCCGATGAGTTGGCCCGTTTGGTCAAAGAAGCTCAGGGTCCTCTGCGGATTGTGAACAAAATCTGCTTCCAGCAAGGAAACGCGGTCATAAAACAGTCCTGCTCCGGCACGAAAAACAGTTTTCTGGTTTTTTCCAGGCGAATAGGCTAACCCAACACGCGGTCCGAAGGCCGCGGCCCGCCCTACGGTTTCAGTGGTTAGCCGGCCTCCTACATCGATCGAAAGATGGTCGTTCACCATCCACCGGTCCTGGATAAACTCTTCCACATCCGTGGCTGAAGAGTTTAGCGGTCCGTTGCTCGTGAAACTGATCTGCTCCGCAAGCGTGCCGTCTTGCCTCAACAATTGAATGGGGTGCGACAGGCTAGTACCGTCAAAAGACCGATGCGTCACATCCGCGCCAATTTTCAGCTCATGACGGCCAAACCATTTTTTAGGCGCAAACTGAAATGTTGGGTACGCTTCAAACTGATTGGCGGTCCTGGTCCAGGAGTTAAAGAAATTGCCGTCCCAGCCTTCGGGATTGACCAGCATGTCCGCCGCTCCCTGACCGTGGGCGTTGCTTTCAAACCGTGTGTAGCGCAATGCGATCCTCAGCAATGCCCCTGAGCGAAAGCTGTGAAGGTCCGAAATTCCTGCCGAAACGCCTTTTTGGTCGTAATCCGAGGACGCCGTCTGCGACACCAGCGCGGTGATATTGGCGAACTGTGTGCGCATCGGGAAGACATTCACGTCTGCATTGAACACGTGTTGTGAAGAAAGGATCGCCTGAACGCGAGTAAACGAATTGAAGCCTTGCGATTTGATTTCGTTCTTGGGCCACGCCAGGCCGCGCACAGGATCTCTTCTGACATCGTACTCATACACTTCGGAAAAGCTCCACCTGCTACCATCACTGATGGGACCTCCAAACGAGACCCGTGGTGTCGCTTGCGAGATGCCGACGAAGTGACCGTTCTTGCCGCGCAGGCTGACGTTGAAATCCTTCACTTTGTAGAACCAGTTATTCGGTGGCGGCGTGGTTTCAATAGCCGTCAGCCCGCCGGAGAAACCTCCGTTCTCAGCGCTAAAGGGAGTTTTGTCGACATTCACCGTTTGGATCGCGTCGATGGGCACCGGGATCGAGAACGATCCCGTCACAGGATCGACCATCTTTGCCGAATCCACTTGCAGCATTCCTTGATTCTCGGAGGTGCCCCGGACACTCAGTTTTCCATCTAAGGTGCGAATGACACCCGGCACTAGAGGCAGTGCATCTCGGAACTTCTGCTGCGCCAGCGGCAACGTTTCCAGCTGCGCGTTATTGATGGTTGAAGCCGGAGAAGAATTTTCCGTCGAAACGTTTGCGGCCTCTTCCTTGACTTCCACTCTTTCTACTACCGTGTCGAGGGCCAGGGCAATGCCGACGACAGAGGTCTCATTTGCGTTTAGAGAAACCGTTTCGGCAAACGGCTTGAACCCTTGTTGGTTCACTCGGAGCGTATAAGTGCCTGCGAACAACTGCGTAAATTCGTAATGTCCCGCGGAGTCTGTAATAGTCGCAAGAAGCTGAGAATCCTGAGAGTTCTCCCTCAGCTCCACACGGATGCCTTCGAGGGGACTTGGTTCTTTCTGCTGGTCGAGTACCGTCGCCACGCCTTGGATCGTTCCGTTCGGGGATTGTGGTAGTTCTGCCCGCGTTGACCGTGTATGCGCCGCACCTGCAACAACGCTCAGGGCAAGAGTCAGCGAAACGCTGAACACGCGTTTGGGAGCTTGCCGCGCCCTGAGCAGTTCTAAACGGCACATACAACCAACTCCCTTTCAGCGCCCCTTATCCGAGCGAAAACCCGGCGTTCGTTTCGGAACGAAGTACAACTCTCCAGAGATCGCGTTATCGAGTCACCGCGTTCCTCCGTTCGTAAAGCGTCTGATGCTTGGGGAAAGAAGAGCGGCACAAAAAAAATCAACGAGCTCACAATTTGAATTGCTGTGCGAGAACCGACAAGCGGGTTAGTGGCGGCAGATCATTCCTTGCAGACGCGACATTTGGGGACGCCACGAGCGGCCGGAAGTACTTTCGGGGTCTCAGTAACGAGTCCCTGCCATTGTTCGAGAAGCACGCCGGGTCATTGCCGCGACATTTTTGCGACGAGTGTTGGCACGGCGCGGCGAGGAATCAAACGCTGCGCGAAAATGCTGAGCTTATTTACAAGACCAGGGATTACAAGTCCCCCACCGTTCGCCAGCGATTCCAAGGCGTCTCCTACGACTTCCTCCGGTGATTGATAAGCGAAGGCAAACTTTCGATTGCCGTTTTTCGCTTCCCCGCTGTGGCCATCGGCAAGAATCCGGCCGGGACAGAGCGTGACCACGCTTACTCTGGTCGATCGGAGTTCTTCCTGAAGCCCCAGCGAGAAACTTGTTAGAAAGGATTTCGTCGCTGCATAGAGGCTCGCGTAGGGAACCGGCTGAAAACCAGCCGTAGACGACACGTTGATGATTCCCGCAGGAGGATGTTCCATCAACGAGGGCAAGAGCGAATACGTCAGTTCGACCACAGCGGCATTATTCAATTGCAGCATTTCCATCTGGCGTGCGATAGGAAGATTAAGAAATTCTCCGCGAACTCCGAAGCCAGCATTGTTAACAAGCAGGTTTACTCGAAAATTCTGATTGCACAGCAACTGAACGAGGCGTGAGCCGGCGGATCGAGAGGCAAGGTCAAATACTAGCACCTCGGCGAGAATTGAGTAGGATCGCTTAAGCTCGCCTGCCAGACTTTCCAGCTTGTCCTTTGATCTGGCAACGAGAATTACATTCTGTTTCCGTGCTGCAAGCGCCCGAGCGAATACTCTTCCCAACCCTTGGGAAGCTCCCGTCACGAGGGCAAAACTTGGATTCTCCATTTCGGCACAACCTGGACAATTGCGGTTGTCCGGCCCACGTGAAGTTAGGCGGTCACGCGGCGCGAGGATAACTGCTTGCACCAGATCCAACGTAGTTTAGATACCCGAGTGAAACTGAAGGATACAAGTTTTCTCCCGGCATTCTTTTCAAAAATTCTTGTGTCTGTTTGCCATCAACAAGAATCAAAGAGCGCGTAGTCGAAATTCAAAATTGCTCTGTCGACCGTCCGGCACGCGAGCCGTAGGGTCTGGAAGAATCAGAGGTGGTATGTCTCAATTGCAGCAGTTTCCCACTTTGCCCAATCAGCCGTTCCGGCTCGATGTCCCTCTACACGAACTCCTGCAGCAACCTTCGCACGACCCGTCGCCGCACCGGCCGGAGTTGAGGAAAGCCGAGACCTTGCCTGCGCCCGTGTTTCCCCAATATCCGGAATTGTTTCACGATCTCGATGAGCAGGATATTGCCGCGCACGAAAGGGTTGTTCGCACGGGCAAGCGCCAATGGCCTGCTTCCAAGATCCTGAAGACCATGAAAGGCTGGATGTTTCCTTACTTCAAGTCCCGAGTGCTTCCAGGGGACTTTCAGCCGATCATCGCTTACTTGTTCACGGAGTGGAAATGCAACCTCGATTGTCACTACTGCTGGTCTTATGACAATCGCGTCAAAGGTATGACCGAAGACACGGCGCGTCGCGCAATCGACTGGCTGCACACGACGCCTTGCCGTGTGCTTGCGGCTACGGGCGGAGAGCCGCTGTTGCGTCCAGATTTCGTCCACAAGGTCGTGTACTACGCAGCAAAGAAAGATTTCTGGGTTTACCTTGCCACGAACGCGCGACTTCTGCGCCCGGAAGTAACGGACCGCTTGGCCGACGCGGGGATTGCGACCATCAATTTCGCCGTCGACACCATCAAAGAAAAGCCAGGCTTGCCCAAAGCATTGGAGCACGTCCGCTCTTATTTCGACTATCTCATCAAACGCCAATACCGCTACGGCTATACCATGTTTTTCAACACCAACATCTGCCGCACAAACATCGAAGACGTGAAAGAGCTGGCCAAAATCGCGCACGACAACGGCATCTCCATCACCTTCCACATCAACGAGGCGCCGATGATGGAGCAGGATCACTTCAAGCATTTGCACGAAAACGACACCTACATTCGCCCGCAGGATTTCCCGGTCGTCGACGATCTCCTGGACTGGCTCATCGACAAACAGCGCCAGGGTTGGAAGATGGTCGATTCCATCCCGCGTCTGCAGAACATGAAAGGCTTCATGCGCGGTGTCGGCGAACACTGGGGCTGCCGCGCCGGCCAGAACTGGTTGATCATCCGCACCGATGGAACTCTTGCCCCGTGCTTCCCCATGTACAACGCCAAGTACGACTGGGGCACCGTCGGCAATCAGAAGTTCGATGTCCGACAACTTTCGGAAATGAAAAACGGCTGCGAGCCGAATTGCTTTTCGACACTGGGTTATAACGTCGCCTATTGCTACAGCGCGGCTCGCGTCATGAAGTGGCTCTGGAAACAGGCGATGCACGGCTTCCAGGGCGTGACCGGCAGTTTCGAATAAGCCGGAACCCAACACCCGAAGTACCGCAAGGAGGGGATTCGCCCCCAGGAGGTGATTTGTGTCCACAGGATTGCCGCCAGCCTTAACAGCTTATCGCCCGAACAAAGGCTCGTTCACGGTCTACAAACGCGAACAATCCCGCATCGCCCGGCGGCGACTCTATCCGCTGACGGCTTTCTACACAACGTACTCACTGATCGTGACGCTACTCGGCTTGCGCAGCGGGCACCCGTGGACTGGGATGGCTTTTTATCTGGCGGGAATCCCAGTGTGGAGCCTAGTGGAATACCTCTTTCATCGTTACGTCCTTCACGGCCGCTTTCCTCCAGGCCAAGGCCTGATTGGCCGCTTTCTCCATGAGCGGCTCGACCCTCTTCATTGGGAACACCATGAGAGACCTTTTGACGGCTGGCACATCAGCGGCGAGTTGAAGGATATCTTGCCGCTCTTTGCGGTGGCCGCGCCCTTGAGTTTCCTGTTCCCCGTATATACCCTGCCCGCCCTGCTTGCGGGACTCGTCCAAAGCTATGTGGGTGAAGAGTGGCTCCATTATTTCCTGCACTTCGGAAAGTTTCGTAATCGCTACTTCCGCTATCTCAAGCAGTACCATCTGTATCATCACAGCCCCCGCGGAATGGAAATGGGCTACGGGATCACCAGCGGGGTTTGGGACTTTGTATTCCATACGAGGTATCCAAAGCCAGTTCGCAAATCACTCTTCGAAAGCGGCCGTAACAGTATTCGCGTCAGGAAAATGACGCGGTCCGAGGCTTCGAGACTTTTCCGTGAGAGATTCAAGAAACGCTGACTCGCAGCTTCGGCTTCGTTGCTCATGCGTCGAGAGTCCTGCTGTAACGCTCGATATTTGCACCGTCGGGAGGGTGAGAGAAGTGCTGTGCCTAGAAACCCAGACCCAAGTGGATGCGTCGGCTCGCCTGGGAGAGGTTGCGCTGAACGACAGGGAGTCCGAAGCGGCGATGAACCAGGCGATAGTGAGTGACG
>QHXE01000274.1 GCA_003222835.1 Acidobacteriota bacterium
CAAAAGTTGGCGCTTGTTGATAAACTTAGCCAGCAGTTGTGACGCTCCGTTAACTTCATTGTCTAGCGGCCATTGATGCGTTAATAGAACAAACCCTGAGACACCCGTAATGTCCTCGTCCCAGAAGGGTTCAAGTTGTTCCTCTAGTCTTCTAAACGAGCTGCTCAGATCTGACGTATCGATCCCCAGGAAGGCCAGATCATTGTGACGACTAAACCATGGCGCGTTATGAATCCAACTTGTAAGGTGAAGAAAAGTCTCAGGTGAATCGTGATTACCAGGAACCGACAGCCTGAGGGATTGAGGCCAATCATTGGAAATGCGGATCGGATATATGAAGGATTGAAGTCACCCAAATTGATAAGCTGAGACCGTTTTGCGCCCGCTCGAAAAGGAACTACGGATGCGCCTTGTCTGACTGGTGCTGAATAATTCCCGCGAGCGCGCGCAAGGCCTGATTAACCGACTCGGAATCGGTAAAGACCTCAGCAACGTCAGGATCGAGCACGACGACATTTGCGCCTTGGGCAAATCGGCCAACGTACTTGCCACGCACGCCGCGCCTAAAGTCATATTCTTCCAACATCTCTGGATCGTGATCGTTATTCGATTGGCGACTCATATCTCTTCCTTTCACTGGGTGAAGCCAAGCGCGCGCTAACGATTCGTATTCTAACACCCCGATCAGAATGCACAACCACGAGGTGACGTTGGCGATTGGAAAGACCCGTGATAACGAAACGATCTTCCTCAGCAGAATGCAGCGGATCGGGTATGGTTACCGAGAGCGTATCGAAAAATACGGAGGCAGCTTCAACAAATGAAACGCCGTGCTTCCGAAGATTGCTCTCTGCTTTTTGTGGGTCCCATTCGAACTCGGTCATGTTGGCCCATGATGCTGGGTCCGAGCACTAATGTAAACCAGCCTGTGCCAACATCTCCAGAAACTGCCCTCGCGTGCGCATGTCGATGGCCTGGGCGACCAGTTTGCCATCGCGATCGTAGACAAAACTTTTCGGAATCCCTTCGATGCGGAACAAATCTGTCACTTTGCGTCCGGGATCGAGAAGGACTGGATACGTGAACCTTTTCTCAACGATTAGCTGTTTCACCTTACCGGCATCGTCGTCAGAAATTGCGAGCACTACGAGGCCCTGGTTCTTGAATCGCCGGTAGAGCGTTTCGAGGTCAGGCATTTCTCTGCGGCAGGGGTCGCACCAGGTGGCCCAGAAGTTAACCAGCACGACTTTGCCGCGCAGTGCTTGCAGCGTCCAGGCCTTTCCCTGCAAATCAGTCAACGTGAAGTCGGCCCGTTGGCGACTCTGATCGTCGGCGTCAAGTTTCGCGAGTGCGGCGGCGAATTGAGGATCGTCCGCGTTCGCCTTCACATGCTCGTAACGCACAAGCTCCGCGAGTTCCACATACGGAGGCGCCGGTTCCGTGCCCATCATCGGAGGCGGGTCTGCACGCAGGGCGTCAGCCAGCGTGGTCGCCACTTCCTGCAAAGTCTCGCGGCCAAAATCTCCTTCAGTGGATAGATTGGCAATCGCGAAAGCTAGATCAAGCTTATGTGGTTTCGCCGGCAGTCGGCGAATATCAAGCGCTAGCTGTTTGGTCGTTCGTGCTCTTGCGTCATCAGGCAGGCTGCGAAGACGGCGAATCTGATCCCGGATGGCTGCCTCCTGTTTCGTCCAGACGGCTTCTTGCGACTGGGCGGAAAAGCCACCCGCTATTAGCAGCAAGATGAGGCAAAACAAAAGGACCAACGGAAGGACCGCTGTGTCAATATGTTTTTCAGGTTGAATCATGAAACGCGTTATTATGTGAGCGCCGCGACTAAGAACGCGCCTCTTCTGATTGACGCTGAATGATTCCAGCAAGCGCTCGCAATACCTGATTCATCGATTCGAAATCGGTGAAAACTCTGGCGGCTCGTGCTCGTCATTCGACGCCTGACTCATATTTCTTCCCGTCGCTTGTCTTAGCTAACCGCTCTTCAGTGATTCGTATTGTATCATTCCGATCCGAATGTACAACAACGAGATGCCTGAAACAGCTAGAGATCCTGAAAGCGAATGTAAGGCTGAGCGTTAGAAATTGAACTGGCATCCGACGTAGGCGACCAACGTGGGCTGTGCAATTGCCGCCCCACGCAAACTTTTGCCTGACGAGAACAGTAGCGTGTAATGCTTGCCCATCTTGAAGCGCCCGCCGACATTAAAGATCAGTTCGTTGCCTGCAAAGTTGCGTTTGGCTGTGCCATGAATCTCGCCCACCAACTCGAGACGTTTATTGATCTTGCCTCCGATAACTAACCCGTAAAGCACTTCATCCTTCTCGCGCTGGACCACCTGATAGCCGAGCTCGCCGTTGATTGTGACAGGGCCCAGTTCGCGACTTATCTCAACTGGTAACAGCAACTCACTGCCCTGCTCGACTAGTCCCCGCCTAACTGAAGAAGCGGAGGTCCTGATTTCAAGTTGCGGGTATGTGGACATCGCAAAGCCATGTCGATCCTTATCCAGGAAGCGCCACTTTACGCCGAGATTCGCACTGCCGATGCCTGATTGGGTTCCCCCTCGGCGTTCTTTCAGCACTAACCAGGGAACTTCGGCCTTAAGCTGGATGTGCTGGCCCAATCCATAATTGATGTCTATCAGTGGAATCGCAAAAAGACGCTTATTTTGTTTTTGTGAAAGCGTCCAAGCGACGTTAATTTCCCAATGACCGTTTCCGGGCGTCTCTGGGTCATCAGTGAGCAACGGTGGGCCTCCTTGAGCTACGGCCTGCCGTGGCAAACCGGCCGCGCAGACGGTAAAGACAAACAACAAGAGAATCTGTGAGCGCATAAGCCGTGGCCTGTTCACCCCCCTGTGCAGGTAGTGATTCAGTTGATCACTACGCATTCTTAGCGCGGTCCGCTTGCAAGACATATGCCTGTAGCGGTGTCGCTACATTTTTCCGCACGGTGGCATTTATGTGCCGGTCTGGTTATTGATCACATCCTTCACCCTCTGTCCCAAAATGCCAAGGCGGAGTTATAATTAGCTTCCTTAAATCAAAGCGTCCTGAAAATCTCAAAGACGGAGAGGTTTCTTATGGCCAGAATAACCACGCTCAATGTAAACGGCAAGAAGATGACGGTGGATGTCGATTCGACCGTCAGTCTGCTCAGCGTGCTACGCAACGATCTTAATCTCACCGGAAGTAAGTATGGATGCGGCGAAGGTCAGTGCGGAGCATGCACGGTGTTGCTCGATGCACAACCCATACGCTCGTGCACTACGCAGGTCGGTCGCGCTGCCGGCAAACAAATCGTCACCATCGAAGGCCTGGAAAAAGATGGCAAGCTGCATCCGCTGCAGGAAGCTTTCATCAAGGCCGACGCGATGCAATGCGCGTATTGCACATCGGGAATGATCATGTCGGCAAGCGCGTTACTTAGTAAAAACCCCAAGCCAAGCAAGGATGACATCGTCAGCGGGATGAACGGCAACATCTGCCGCTGCGGGACATATCAACGGATCATCGAGGCGATCCGGATGGCATCAGGCGGGAGAACGTAACAGACTGCTGAAAGACTCCCTCTCCCTTTGGGAGAGGGCCGGGGTGAGGGTTTAGCAGAGCAGCCTAAGAATCTGATTTTCTTATTCTGAGCTGCGGGGGATGCATGAAGGAGAGAGTAACAAGGTGAGCCGCGTCGCTAAGCCCTCACCCTAACCCTCTCCCAAAGGGAGAGGGAAATGGACTCACTCAGAGATTCCTACAGTCTGTGCTGGCGCAGACTGAAGTCTACGTTAAGGAGATGGCGAAATGATCGACCAGAGAGATCTGACCAACGAAATTGAACCTGAGCGCTACGAACTCTTCGAAGGTCCAAGTTACTTTTTCCAATTCGATCGTCGTGATTTCATCAAGGCGTTCGGGCTGGGGATTGTCTTTATCGTTCCCGTCACGCGCGCCCTGGCTCAACAACGTGGACAGGGCGAATCGGGACGCGGCGGATTCAACGAGCGACTGCCGCAGGAAATTGGCGCGTGGATTCATATCGACGAAGATGGCGGTGTCTCGGTGTTCACCGGAAAAGTCGAAGTGGGCCAGAACACGCGCACCTCGCTGACGCAAGCCGTCGCGGACGAGTTGCATGTTCCCGTTTCATCAGTTCGCATGGTGATGGGCGACACTGACCGCACGCCATTTGATGCGGGCACGTTTGGTAGCCGCTCGACGCCGACGATGGCGCCGCAGCTTCGCAAAGCATCCGCTGCCGCGCGCGAAATGCTGATCGCCATGGCTGCGGAGCAATTGAAAGTTGAGCCAGACGATCTCCGAATCATCGATGCGCGGTTCGTGAATCACGACAAATCTAAAACGCTCACGCTCGCCGAAGTTGCCAAAGGTCGCAAGCTGGTCAAAGTCATTCCCGAAAACATCGCCATAACTCAACCGAAAGATTGGACGGTTGCCGGCACTTCAACTCTGAAAGTCAATGCCCCAGACTTCGTTACCGGAAAGCATGAATACACTTCGGATATAAAGCGCGAAGGGATGCTTTACGGAAAAGTGGTACGGCCTTCGGCTTTCAACGCCACTTTGGTTTCTGTTGACGCCAAAGCTGCCCAAGCAATCGCGGGCGTCAAGGTTGTGACTGACGGAAATTTCATCGGCGTGGTCGCATCTGACCAGCAAACTGCGACGAAAGCCGCCGGAGCCATCGCGACCGATTGGAAGGAAAGGCGTGGTGGTGGTGAAGGCGGAGGCGGCGGCGCCCGCCCGCAAGGATCGATTGCCGATGGTTTGGTAGCCGCGGACAAAAAGCTCGAGCAGACCTACACTGTCGCATACATCGCGCACGCGCCGCTGGAGCCGCGCGCTGCCGTAGCTGAGTGGAACGGCGACCAGCTCACGGTCTGGACCGGAACGCAAAGGCCCTTTGGGGTACGCACTGAATTGGCGGACGCATTTCACGTTTCCGAAGACAAAGTTCGTGTCATCGTTCCCGACACCGGCTCGGGTTACGGCGGCAAACACACCGGAGAATGCGCGGTCGAGGCGGCGCGTTTGGCGAAAGCCGCCGGCAAGCCGGTCAAACTCGTCTGGACCCGCGAAGAAGAATTCACTTGGGCCTATTTTCGGCCGGCCGGTGTGATCGATATCAAGAGCGGCGTCAAGAACGACGGCACGATCACAGCGTGGGAGTTTCACAACTACAACTCCGGCCCCGCGGCCATTCAGGGAAAGTATGACATTCCGAATCAGCTTAATCAGTTTCATCAGTCGAATTCGCCTCTGCGCCAGGGTTCGTATCGCTCGCTGGCAGCGGCGGCGAATCACTTCGCGCGCGAGTCGCACATCGATGAGTTGGCACATGCGGTCAACATGGAGCCGCTGGAGTTGCGTTTGAAGAATACGAAGGACGACAGACTACGCAATGTACTGCAAGCTGCGGCGAAAGCGTTTGGCTGGGGAAAGACGAAACCGGCTACGGGTCACGGCTTCGGCATTTCGTGCGGCTTTGATAAAGGCGGTTACATCGCGACGTGCGCGGAGATCGCAATTGAAAAGCCGTCGGGCAAAGACGCGGAGAAGAAGAATGCCAAGGTCAAGATCGTGCGCGTTGTCGAAGCGTTCGATTGCGGCGCCGTCATAAATCCATTGCACCTGAAGAATCAAATCGAAGGCGCGATCACCATGGCCATCGGCGGCGCTCTGTTCGAATCGATCCAGTTTGAAAATGGCCGCGTTCTCAACCCCCGATTCTCTGATTATCAAGTGCCGCGTTTCAAGGATGTTCCTGCAATCGAAGTCGTGCTGGTAGGAAGCAAAGACATTCCGTCGGCTGGCGCAGGCGAAACGCCGATCGTGGGTCTGGCGCCCGCGGTAGGCAACGCGATTTTCAACGCCACTGGCATTCGTCTTCGAACGCTTCCCATGGCGCCGAAAGGTTTGATGGTTTAGGAGGAACTCTCATCTTGGAAATCTCATAGGTTAGGAAGGGTGGCTTGCCCCCGCTGCTTCATTTCGTATGTGAGTGGCCCTCAAATTAGAGTCATTGGAGTGTTGATGAACCTGGTTAGCGCTGTCACAGTCCTCATCGTTATGCTTGCCATGATTGTCCTTGCGCAAGGCGAGAAACGATCTTTTGAACCGGCCACTTTTTACAAAGCCGCCTGCCTCGAATGCCACGGCTCGGAGGCCGAGAAGAAATTCAATCCTGATTTACCGGAAGGTCAAATGATCGACTCCATTCTTAACGGCGCGAAAGCAGAAGGTTCGCGCGACATGCCGGCCTTCGCAGAAAAAGGAATTGACGAAACAAAAGCGAAGGCCCTGATTACTTATATGAAATCAATCAGGGAGTAAAAGAGATGCTAAAAGTTGAAGACATGTCACCGGCAGAAATGCACGCGCTATTACAGCGAGAGAGTTTCGGCCATCTTGGTTGCGCTCGCGATAACCGGCCCTACGTCGTGCCGATGCATTACGCCTACGATGGAAAAGAACTTTACTTCTTCACCACTCAAGGAATGAAGACTCAATACATCGACGCGAATCCGCAGGTCTGTTTGCAGGTCGAGGAAGTCAGCGATCGCATCCGCTGGAAAAGCGTAATGGTAATTGGCCGCGCCGAGCAGCTCACAAAACCCGACGACACACAAAACGCGATGAAACTAATCACCGAACGAAACCCGACGTTGACTCCAGCTATAAGCGCCACCCAAACGGACGGCTGGGGCCGCGCCGTCGATATCGCGCTCTACCGCATCACACCCGAACTTATGGACGGACGAAAGACAGTCTGACACCATTACTGATGCCAGTCACCACCATGATTCGGCGTCGAAACTTCCATCGCCTGGTCTTCTGCGTCGCCGGCGTTTACAACATCGGGTGGGGCCTTTACGCCGTTTACGATCCGCAGTGGTTGTTTCGCCTCGCGGGATTGCCGCCAATGAATTATCCGCAAATTTTTGCCTGTCTCGGCATGGTCGTGGGTTTGTATGGGATCATCTATTTTGAAGTAGCGCGCGTTCCCGAGCGTGGATGGTTGTTAGCTGCGGTCGGTCTGTTGGGGAAGATTCTCGGGCCGATTGGTTTGGCGCGATTGATCTGGAGCGGCGCCTGGCCCAGGTCAACCATCGTCTTGTGCCTGACGAACGATCTGATTTGGTGGATTCCCTTCTCACTTTACCTATATGACTCCTGGCCCGCATTCGACCAGGGCAAGACGTGAAGAGATGTTAGTTGTCTGAATAGTTAACTTCCCTTTCTCGACCCAATGGACGACCAATCAATCAACGCCGTAGTTGCGGAAATCAGGCCGCTCTTACTCGGCCGCGCGCCAGGCAAGATCTTTCAACTCAGCCCGTCGTCCGTGGCGATTGACTTTGGCCTGCGCGAGCCGGGGTTTCTGCTTCTCAGTGTCGAGCCGTCGCTTCCGCGGATGTATCTAATAAAACGCCGCGTGCGCGATCTCGAAAAGCAAAGCTCTCCACTCGGTCAGTTCGCGCTCTTCTTGCGAAAAGAATTATCGGGCACGACGTTGCGAGCCTTAGAGAAAGACTTCGAAGATCGAATCGTCCGCTTTCGCTTCGTGGGGACAGATGAATTAGGCCGCGAGAAAGAAAGGACGCTCGTCGCGCAATTGACTGGCCGCTCCGCTGATCTATTTCTGCTCGATGAGAAAGCAGTGATAACCCACCAAGCTCGTTCCATGCGTCGCAATGTCGGCGCCACCAGCGAGCAGTTGATCTCCGGACGGGAGATTGGAGTGACATATCATGCACCTTCCACGATCAAAACTCCTCGACTCTCAAAGAGCGAACACGCTTTGAGCGAGACGATTCGCAGCGGAAAGTTCTCTTCGGCATCCGAGGCCGCCGATGCTTATTTCACTTCCCTGCTTTCTGGGCAAGCCTTCGATGCGAAAGCCTCAGCCGCACGTTCCAGTCTGCGAAAGAAAATCTCTCGTCAACAGAAACTGCTCCAGGAACTGCAAAAGGACTTGGCTACCCACGCAGATGCCGAGCAGCATAAACGTATCGGAGATCTTCTCCTCGCAAATCTGGGAACAGCAAGACGTGAAGGCAATCGAATTAAGTTGATCGACTACTTCGTGGACGACGCGCCCACGATCGAAGTTGAAATTGACGGGCAACTAACTCTTCCGGAGGAAGCCTCGCGCCGGTTCGGTCTCTACTCGCGATCCAAGCGCGCCGTCACTCAAATCAATGCACACATCGAAGCCGCGCGCGCAGAACTAAGTAGACTCAAATTGAAAGAACTAACCCTCGGGGAAATAATCGAGGAACATGACGAGGCGTCGCTGGATCGATTCGTATCAGTACCGCCTGTCTCCTCTCCCTTTGGGAGAGGTTGGGTGAGGGAGCGAAGCTTAGCGGGTGTGTCGCAGCGGGAGCTTGGATCAATACCGCATACGGCAGGCGGCAGATCCAAGCGCATTCCCGGCACGCGCCGCTACATTTCCTCCGACGGTCTGGAAATCCTGGTAGGCCGCGCCGCCCACGACAACGATCACCTGACTTTCAAAGTAGCCAAGCCAAACGACCTGTGGCTCCACGCCTCTGACTATGGCGGCTCTCACGTCGTCATTCGCAATCCCACCCGCAAAGACATCCCGCACCGCACGATCATCGAAGCCGCCCAACTCGCCGCCCACTTTTCCCAAGCCCGCAAAGATCCAAAAGTCGACGTGCATTACACTCAGCGGAAATTCATTTCAAAACCAAAAGGCGCCAAGCCGGGCCTGGTTCGGATGAGTCGCTTCAAGAACATCACCGTCGAACCGAAGGAAAACTTGGAAAGGCTCTAGGTTACTTGTGCGGCAAAACTCGATGCCGACGTGTCAAGTTTTCGACCCTTGTGCTTGGTGTCAAACTGCAAAGCGGTTGCGCCCTCCAGCCCAGGGTTACCGCTTCGGCTACCCTGGGGAGGGGATGGTTTGAGGCCCTACCGCAACGCGGTTGCGCCGTTTTTTGACGCGACGAAGAAATGACGCAACCGCCTTGCGGTTGGATAATCATTTTCATTCGTGATTTTTGGTTTGCCTCTAGTTTCTAGTCCATTCGGGGATCAGAGCGCCGTCTTGCGTCCCAGCATCGCAAAATCTCAACCACCCGGACATCTGATTTCACTCGGTAGAAAATCTTGAAATTCTTTCGCACCACGAACCGCCGGATTCCAGGTCGTAGACGGACCTTTGGGTAACGTTCGGGGAAGAAGCTCAAGCTCTCACATCTATCAAGGATCAAGTTGCCGAGATTTCTGGCTGCATCCGGATTGTGCGCGGCGATTCGCCGGACTATCTGCTCAAGATCGTTGACGAATGAGTCCTTAAATTCTACTTTGAAGTCCATTCGCTAAAGCGCTCGCGAACCTCTACGCCGGTGTAGGCGCCGGTTTTGGACGCGTCAGCATATTCAACCGCCTCGTCCAGTGCTGAGAGAAGAAATTGATCGTCTTCATCGCACTCATTGAACTGGTCTTCGCCGTCTTCCCTCTCTACAAATGCGCTCCATGAGCGGAGAGCAAGATGACGAAGTTCATTTGGAGTTAGGTGTTCCAATTCGGCTTCAATTTCGGTTAGGCTCATACAGCGCTAATTCTAAGCACCCAACAAAGAATCTGCAATCCCAATGCGAGCAGACGAACCACGCGAAAGCGCGGCGCGCGCCGAAAGCGCATAGCAGATTCACCACGTTCAGTGTTTCACGTCGTCTTCATAAGGAACGTTGTTATCCTCAGCCCACTCCACGACGAACTCCTTCACGGCGTCGTTCCGATACTGAAACCACCGATTGAGCAGGCCCAACCGATCAGCCGTGTCTTTGAAATAACGGAAAGCGCCCTTTCCTTCGATCGCCTGCCAGAGTTGGTCGGCAGCCTCAGCGTTTCGCACAGTCCCAATGAACCGCTCCATCTGGCGGTATTCGTGAAACTCGTACTTGTCAGGCGGAGCCACGAATCGCTTGCCTGAGTCCGCCACGATCGCCCGCGCAGTTTCGACCTCGTCTTTCTGCCAGTCGGGTATGTCGCTGAGCCCCTCTTCATCTCCCTCTTCTACGTCACTGAGCACTGACCTTTCGACCATAACGACGCAGCCATTTTCCAAATCGACAAACGCCCCTATCTCCTCGAAATCAAATTCGAGCGGTTCTATTAGTTCTGAGAGCTTCACTGGTTTCATCGGCGCGGCCATCCTCTCGCGTCTCTGCCCTTTGCTCTTCACCCTTTGCGCTTTGCCGTGCAACCCAAAACATTTTGCTTGATTTTTTGCTAGACGAGGATATACTGCGCAGGTTCCTTAGCCCGTAACTCCTTGACCTTCTCTGACGAAGGTTAGCTTGAAAGGATTACAGCGATGCTCTCAACCATTCCTCTTCCGGTTATTGCTTTCTTCATTCCCTTTCTGATTGCGTTTTCTTATCCCTTGCTGGTCATGTGTTGCGTGCCAAAATGCGCGCCCCCCAAACGATATATCCAGAACAATCTCTCCATTTCAATTTTTCTTTTTTCTTCGTTTCCACTCTCTGTTGGCGTCTTCGCGCATAGCATCACGCGTGAAGCGGTGGCGCCATGGTTTGCTCCCGGATTCTGGTCATACTCGTCTTACGCCCTGATAGGGATAACGATCGTAATCGTCACGGCTATTGTCTTTCAGGATTTCATGGGCCGGCCGATGGCTCCTTATGTGTTGAAGAGGAGTGAAGCGGAGAAAGCTTGTCAACTGGAGGAAGAACTGCGGGCCGCGTTCAGCAATGGAGTCGATGATGACGACGTAAAAGCAAAGAAGAGAGAGTATCAAACGCTGACTCGCCTCCCATCGTTTCGCGATCTCTTCGCCCGCGGTGGCCCGATTGCTTACGTCCACATCGGATTGGCGTGGATGGGTATTATCTTCGCGGCGACTTACTTTTGGTATCTGGTCGTCGCTGCCGAGTACAAGTTTGATGGAAACAAGTTGAAGGCCGGAAGCGAGAATAATCTCGTCCTGGTTTTGATCTTACTAGCCACTTTCATCCCACTGCGGCTCCAGACCGAATGGTATCAAAGTTATTTTCACGAGAAGAATTGGCTCAAAAAGTATCCAGCCTTCTTTCTGGGCATCTTCCTCGCAATCGCGATGTTGCTCTTACTCACTCTTTTATTGCACCCGACCTTTGCTGTGGGATTCTTTTCCGCATTTTATGCAGTTTTGCTTGGGGCCCTCGGTCTGATAGGCAAAATCAAGCCTGAATGGCTGCGCGGTCTGGCGGAGTTTTTGCGGGAAATGACCTTTACCGAGTTCCTGGCACTCTACATCGTTTTCCTCGTCGTCATCTCTACTGTAACCGTGGCCGCCATCGGAATTTAGTCATTCTTTCAGATAAATAATGAGGTAACAATGAAAAAGAAAATTCTCGTCGTCATGGGGCTGGCAGCGCAATCGCCACACGGGCTCTTTCCCATTCATGCGGCTTTTCTAAACGGTTACTTTTGGGAGAGCATTGTTTCGGCCGTGAAGCCTGTCCCTCACGGAAGTGGCCCAACCGGGCCGAGAGTTGATGATCCGAAGACGAGTCGATCCGGTTTTTCGCGCCGTTGGCGCCTTCATTTTCGGGATTAGGATTTTTCTGCAAGCAGTGACTTCGCCGATAACGATCGCACAAGCTTCACGGTCTCAACACT
>QHXE01000275.1 GCA_003222835.1 Acidobacteriota bacterium
CCCCAGCGCATCGGGGGGCGCGTCGCCCCGACGAAGAGCGGGTCCGCCGCCAAACCCGGATTTCTCTCGCTCACGGCTCTACACCCCGAACATGCCACGAACCCAGGTCACGATCTGCGGGGCACCGAACGAGATGGCGATCCCGAGGATCGCCGCGAGGCACCACCCCCAGGAGATCCGATTCGCCATCGCCATGGCGCCGAGCACCATGACGAGGATGATCGCCACCGGGGTGAGCCACGCGAGGAGGTTGGTCTCGAGCGCCGTGGCACCCGTCATGAAGGGCGAGGCCTGCGCCCAGGCGACCTCACTCGTCACCGGAACCACGGCGGTGAGTAGCGCCTTGACGAGCCTCCGAACCCAGAGAGTGAGCCCTGTCTTCATCGCCGTCGCTCCAGCCAGGTGAAGGGTTCTTGCGTGTTATCCAAACACGCGGCGAGATGGGCGGCGACTCAGGTTTCAAGCCTCTTTGGGCAGATACTCCGCGGTCTTAGCGACCAATCGGCCGGATTTTCCCCAGAAACTCCGACAAGAATCAGCGGCTCCCGTGAGCCGGCGAACCGGTTTCGAGTCCCAGTACTCTTTGAGATTTCAACTGCTTTTGATGGATTCCGGGGTGCGGGCGCCCCGTGACCAGGTTCCCACTGACCACTCAAAATGAGTGTTTTTCGGAGAACCCACCCAACTCGGTACATGGAAACTACCCGCGGTAGGTCAAATTGCCGGTATTACCCTAGTCCACGCCGGGTGTTTGAGAGCGGCGTAGCGCTTGCCACCGAGGCGACCTGACCGGCCGCGCCGATGGTCTCGGCACGGTCTGGGATTGGGTGCGGGGCGAGCGCCTGACGCGCTGTGCTGCACTGCGGTTGCAGGAAAGTCCTTGATGCGGTCAGTCCGCGACGGAGAGATAATTGTGATTTCCGCGGCAACAACCTCCAACCAACTACAGCCGCGGAACAGGAGGCCGCCATGAATCGTCTCGCTTGCACGATCGCCCTTGCTGCCCTCGTTGCAGCAGTGCTTCCCGTAAGCCTTCCAGCGCAGAACACCGATCCGATCAACGGCACGTGGAAGCTTAAGCTTGCAAAGTCGAAGTTCAATCCGGGACCCGCACCTCAGAGTATGACCCGCAAGTACGAAGTGTCCGGCGATGATTTCAAGTTGACGACCGACGGGATAAGTGCGGAAGGCAAACCCATTCATTTTGGGATCAAAGCCAAAATCGACGGCAAAGATTATCCAACCCCCGGTCTTAGTTCCGGCTTCGACTCGATCGCGATGACCCGTGTGGATGCTTACACCACCAAGTCTGTCCAGAAGAAGGCAGGGAAGCCCGTCGTCTACGTCACGCGCAAGGTAGCCAAGAACGGAAAGTCGATGACGCTCGAATTTCAGGGCACCGATGACAAGGGGGCGAAGTTGGACGACGTTCAGTTCTACGATAAGCAGTAGAGAGAGTTTTGACGGTAGGTGTACTGAGCGCACCACCGTCGCCGTTCGCGGGACTGATCCCCTCGGAGAAAGCGTATGAACAGCAACAGAATCATCCTCACAATGGTGCCGCTGGCTCTCCTCATCGCCGTGCCCCGTGTCACGGTGGGAGAGGACAAGGCAACCGCGCAAGAGGTCGTCGCCAAGGTGAGGGAGGCCGCCAGCGCTCTGTCGAAGACGGGCGATGTGGCGCAGTTCAACAAGAAACAAAGCCCGTGGGTGTGGAAAGACACCTATATCTTCGTCCAGGACTGCGACAAGAAGGTCGCCATAGCTCACCCAATCCGGCCGGAGCTGATTGGCCAACCGTTGCCGTCCATCAAGGACGCCAACGGGAAGAGCCTCTACCCGGATGCGGCAAAACACTGCGACGCCGCGAGGAAGCCTTCCGGCGTTTGGGTCGAGTACTGGTGGGCGAAACCCGGCGAGAAGGAAGGCTCGCGCAAGGTGACCTATCACCTGGGTGTTAAAGGAACGCCGTATGTGGTGGCCGCGGGCGTGTATGACGACAAGGCGACCATCGCTGAACTCTCGAAGCTGACGATGACGAAGTAATCGGCCATCCTGAGCCAACTCGCATAATTCGAAATTCAACCTCCGGCGGGAGATACTAAGGAAGGGGAGCCATGAACCGAAAAGTGTTGCTATGGGCATCTGTGGCCTTCCTGGCAGCAGCCAGCGCCACCGCGCAAACCAAAATTTCCGGAACGCTGAAGTGCAAAGATGCCGAACCCACCCATAAGTTGGAGGTGGGAGACCGTGCGGGGCACGTCATGGAGCTGGGGAAAAGCAATTGCACAGCGAGCCAGCCCTGGGAGCTCGGAGGAGACAAGTACAAGGAGGGGTACAGCGTGGGTGCCAGCGAGACCAGTTTAACGCGCGTCGTGGTCAGTGGCACGCACGTGGGCACGTATGAAAGCGGCGACAAAGCGTTCGCGGCCTATCACAACGCGATACAGCTCAACAACGGCAAGCCCACGGGCGATGGCCGCGGAACGTGGTCTTACACTGGCGGCACCGGTAAGTTCAAAGGGATCAAAGGCAAAGGCACGTACAAGGTGACGGAGAACAGCGATGGGACCGTCACCGTAGAAGTCGAAGGCGAGTACCAACTAGCGGCTTCCGCCGCGGCCCCGAAAAAGTAGCGAAAATACGGAATTTGACTCGCCGCACGGTCGGTCTACTGCCCCGCCTTGCCCGGGTGGTGCTGCCTGCTGCAGCGGACGTTCGGTGAGCGTCCTCGGCGTGAATGCCCGGAATTAGCCGCAGCGACTGTCGATTGAAACCAACCCGCCCACGGTCGCCTCTGACCCTGAGCAGCCGGTCAAGCCGGTCACGCACGGTAGGAAGCTGAAATTCAGATTGCGTGAAGCGGACGTTCGCCGAGGAGGCGGCTTGCGAGTTGCCGGCCTCGAAACCCGCGATAGAGCTACTAAGCGCGGAGCCTAGGTTTCGCCGCCGGTGCTGACGATGCCGCCCGCGAACTGGGCCGCGACCGCGTCGGTCCGCGAGTGCGCGCCGACCTTCTCGAGTACCGAGTCGTTTGTCAGGCTGCCGCGCAGATTAGCGTCCTCAAAGTCAAGGAGGTCAATATTGGCGACTGCGGCGGAGATCCTGCTCAGCATGCTGCAGGAGCGATTGTCGACTTTAAGCGATTTCCGTCCCATAGACACGAGAGCGCCGCCTGCCGATGGGCCGGTGCTTTCACATGTGTCGGCTGCGTTTGAATCCTTTGATTTCTCGTTTCTGGACGCTTCTCTCAAACAGCCGCGATGGCGCACTGCGCCGCAACATTTGGCTCGCTAGACCGAAGTTGGGGAGAAGGCGCAGGATCGCGCACCAACACCCTCGGCAGATCGCGAGCCAGGAGCGAGTCCCGTGAGAAGAAGAACATTCTGCACCTCGGCGCTGGCCTATATCTCGACGATGCCGCTGGCGCTGCGCGCCTTCGCGGCCTCAGGCGCGGAGGCGAGCGCCGAGATTCCGGTCATTCGCCGCCAGGGTGGCGAGGGCTTCGTCAGCCGCAAGGACTGTGACGATCTGCGCGCCAGCCTGCGCGGCGCGCTGCTTCTGTCGAGCGATCCGGGCTACGACAACGCGCGTCACCTCTGGAACGGCGCCTTCGATCGCCATCCGGCGATGATCGCCAAGTGCGCGGGGGCTGCCGACGTCATCCAGGCCGTCAACTTCGCCCGGGCGCACGATCTGCTCGTGGCGGTGCGCGGCGGGGGCCACAGCTTCTCGGGGCAGTCGGCCTGCGACAAGGGGCTGATGATCGACCTGTCGCTGATGCACAGCGTTCATGTCGATCCCGTGCTGCGCCGAGCGCGCGTCGAGCCGGGCGCAATGCTGGGTGAGTTCGATCGCGAAGCGCAGTCCTTCGGGCTCGTGACCACGGCTGGCGCCGTATCGCACACGGGCGTTGCTGGTCTGACGCTGGGCGGCGGCTTCGGCCGCCTGGCGCGCCGCTTCGGCCTTGCTTGCGACAACCTGCGCGCGGCGGATGTGGTGACCGCCGATGGGCGGCTGGTCGAGACGAGCGCGAACGAGAATCCCGACCTGCTGTGGGGACTGCGTGGCGGCGGCGGCAATTTCGGGATCGTGACCTCGTTCGAGTACGGCCTGCACCCCGCGGGCCCGATCATGTACGGTGGGGACCTGCTGTTCGCGGCGAGCGACGCGCGCGCCATCTTGACGCAGTTCGCGGGTTTCGCGGCCGAGGCCCCCGATGAGATGTACGTGGCGGGGGGCATGTGGACCGACGAGAAACTCGGTCCCATCGTCGGCTTCAACATCTGCTATTGCGGACGGCCCGAGGACGGCGAGCGCGCCATCGCACCGCTGCGCACTTTCCGCAAGCCGGTGCGCGACCGCCTGGGCCCAACACCGTACGTGAGAATGCAGACCGATTTCGATGCCACTTATCCCTGGGGTTGGGGCTACTACGAGCGTTCGGGGTTCATAAAGAAACTGACCCCGGAAGTCATCGACTCCGTCATTGCGATCATGGACGCCCCGTACCCGGCGGACGCGGACATCTATTTCGTCCATCAGGGCGGCGCGATCGCGCGCACGAAGCCGGAGGCGACGGCCTTCTGGCACCGCGATCCCCTGTTCGCGCTGCTCATCGAGACGGACTGGCACGACCCGAGCGACGGCCGCGCTCGCGACGAGAGCATGCAGTGGGCACGCACGCAGTGGGCTGCATTGCAGAAGTTCACCGACGGCTTCTATGTGAACGAACTCTCCGCGGATGATCCGCACGCCCGGGTACGCAGCACGTATGGCGGCAACTACACACG
>QHXE01000276.1 GCA_003222835.1 Acidobacteriota bacterium
AATGTGCGCTTCACCACCCGTGGTTGGTGAGTTGATGTGGGTCATGCCGGTTTCAATCTCATCAACGAAACGAAAGATGCGCGCCGCGTCGTTTGTGAAAATGGAAGATGACAAACCGAATTCCGTATCGTTGGCAACTTGCATCGCTTCATCAAAATCGTTTACCCGCATTACGGAAAGCACCGGCCCAAAGATTTCTTCGCGAGCAATACGCATGTCTGGTGTAACGCGATCGAAAACAGTTGGTTTGACGAAGTAGCCCTTGTCTAAGCCGTCGCCGGTCGCGCGTTCGCCGCCGCAAACCAATGTCGCGCCATCTTCGCGACCGATGTTGAGATATTCGAGCACTGTTTTGAATTGATTTTCATCGACGCTGGGGCCCATTTCTGTTTTTGGATCCATGCCATCTCCCAGACGCATTGACTGCGCTCGCTTCGCGATCCGATCGACGAACTCGTCTGCTATTTTGTTGACGACGACGGCGCGGCTAGTCGCGGTGCAACGTTGGCCTGATGAGCCGAAGGCGCCCTGTGCCGTTGATTCAACCGCTAGATCCATGTCGGCGTCTTCCATGATCAGCACGGGATTCTTCCCGCCCATTTCGCATTGGCATTTCGCGCCGCGTCGCGAGACTTGTTCATATAGACGAATGCCGACCGGATTAGAGCCGGTGAACGAAACCGCTTTTACCGCTGGATGATTGATGATCTCATCGCCGGCGTCTGAACCGGAACCAAGAATCAGATTCAGAACTCCTGCGGGAATTCCCGCCGCTGCGAAAATCTCAACGATGCGCACGGCCGTTCCGGGCGTCAACGTCGCTGGTTTGAAGACGACTGTGTTTCCCGCAACCAATGCCGGCGCTATCTTCCAAACCGGAATGGCAACCGGAAAGTTCCAAGGTGTCACGCACGCGACGACGCCGAGCGGCTGCTTAATCGTGTAAGCAAAGTTGGCCGGCAATTCAGATAGAATCGTCTCGCCGTTCATGCGCCGCGATTCCCCGGCGCAAAATTCGGCGACATTGATCGAGCGCTGCAATTCGCCGCGCGACTCGCCGATCGTCTTGCCTTCTTCGTGCGTGAGAATCTGCGCCAGTTCTTCTTTTGCCTCTTCCATCAAGCGAGCAGCTTTCGCCACAATCCTTCCCCGCGCCGGCGCCGGCGTCGCACGCCAATCACGAAAAGCTCCAGCCGCCGCTTCCACTGCCGCGCGGGCTTCTGCGCGCGTTGCCTGTTTCACAGTGCCAATGGTGTCTCTAGTGTTTGACGGGTTAAGGTTCTCTACAACCTTGGACGATGCTGATTCAATCCATTTCCCGCCGATGAAATTTCGATACGTTTCCATAGTTTTCCTTTAATGGTAATAACGACCGCGCATGAGTTTCATAATTGATTTAAGATCTTTGTGATTGCAGCCAATCGTCGAACGCGAGAATCGCTTGCAGTTCGCCTTCTTCCCGAAGCTGCGAGAGGAATTTACTGAGAATTGGGCCGCTCAAAATAGGCAACGCCTGGCTTTCGATTGCCGGCAGATACTCGTCTTGTTCGAGTAAGTGAATCTTGAGTTCCTTGCCATCATAGATCCAGACTTCGGGAACGCCGAGTCCCGCGTAGATTCCGAACTTGGAAATTGAGTGACGAGTCACATCAACCTCAACTGCTACGTCCGGCGGCGGATCTTTTTCAAAATCCAAATCGATGCGATTACCGAGCGCTTCGGCAGTCTGGACATAAAAACATGCGTCGGGCTCAATGCCCTTGCGCTTTTTCTTCTTCCGCATCGTGGAGGACCCGAAGAAACGAATATTTATCCGCAACCGAAAGCTCAGGTGGCCAACCAAACGTTCGATAAATGTTGAGTAGCTCTCATGTTTTGGTCCAACAGTCATGATTTGTAAGGTCCCATCGTCATAACTAATGCGCAGCCCGCTAGCCTCGCCCACCTGCTCAAGCAGGTCTTCATACTCTTCCCACGAAACGTTTTCCCTAATCAGGAACGAGTCAGCAGGCAGTTGCGAGATAATTTCGGCGTAATTTATGGCTTCGGCAATCATCGGTCGTGCTCAAAAGTTGGCATTAAGCTAACGTCGCGATTCTAACCCTTAGCTCAGGGTTCATCAACGCTTGTAACTCCGGAGTTCCCAGATCCGCTTTGCTTCCGACCAAATGTGAAACGGCGGCCAATGATCATTTTGAAGATTAGATGATCCGTGCTGCGCGTCATTCCGATGCCGACGCCAAAGTTGAACTCCCACTTCGGCGAGACATTGAGATCGATGGCTGGAAATATTTGATGCTGCTGTTCGCGCTTGGGATCAAAACCGGTCAGCGGCCCGAGCGCTCCGTAATACTCAAGGCCGCCATCGATCTTTTTCGTAATCGAATAAGCAACTTTGAAGTTGGGAGCGAACGTAAAGCCACGCTTCGCGCCCGGCCCGTTGAGAGCGCGTTCGATAGCAGGGTTGAAAGAGACATACCAGCGCTTTAGTTCCTTGTCGATGATGGGACGAATCTCCCAGCTCCAAGTGTCTTCAGAGAACTTGCGACGTACGTATCC
The DNA here is from genome assembly GCA_003222835.1 of Acidobacteriota bacterium. Next base: position 2,560 of record QHXE01000276.1, read on the forward strand.
GATTTCCTGGGAAAGACTAACACCTACGGGCCAGTGCCATTTCGGCGGCACGCGAAAGCGCGGTCGAATATGCGAGCCGACAAAATCCCAGCCACTGCCATTGCGCGCGCTGGTGAATATGTAGAATCCGGTTTCGAACCAATCGTTAAAGCCATGGGTGATTTCGATCGTCTCGTGCCAGGCATGATTCGTCGGTAGAGTACCGTCATCGGTCTTCTTCGGCCCTTTGGCCGTGAAGTTATTGTGTAGCTCGACCATCGTCACGCCACGCGAAACTGTTTCCGAAGGATAAACTTGAATTTCGTAATTGTCCTGAGCATGAGCAAATGAAGGGCACAGGCAAACTGATACTAAGCTCAGAAGAATTCGTATTTGTGTTCGCGTTTTCAGAGTGGCTCTCTCGCCTGGTCTATTAAGCCTGCGCATTCTACAACACATTTGGAGCGCGCCGAGAGAGCCCAGCGACGACGGGGTGTGCCAAGATTTTGCAGTTAAACGCGCCCTCTCCCTTTGGGAGAGGGTTGGGGTGAGGGCGTAGCTGAGTAACAAGAAAAGAAAACTCTCCTCCATTCTTTTCCTGTCCGTCCGATAAAAAAGGAGAAAGAAGTGTTTTGGGTTCCGTCGCTAGGCCCTCACCCAACCCTCTCCCAAAGGAGAGGGAGATCCCGACCGGACCACCTACAGCTTCTTGACACTGTGAAGTCTACGCAATCGTTGCCGCTGTGCGGCCCATTTGCTATAGTCCGTTTAGCAAAGTTCTCCACGATTTATTTACGTGATCCACCAAGCGCCCGCTGGTCTCAAGCGCGTTTGTGGAAGCACTCTCTTGACGAGGTGAAGTCATCATGCCGAAGAATGCTCGCATCGCATACAATCAGGAAAGGCGACGTGGTTAGCCTGCTGATGCCGAACAGCGCGGAGTACATCATTGCCTACTTTGCCTGTTGGAAATTGGGCGCACTAGCCGGGCCAGTTAACTCGCTTTTGAAAGAGCACGAGATCGAATTCGTCATGAATAATTCTGAGGCGAAAGTAATTCTCGTGAATTCAGAGTTTCAGGAAAGAATTAATAACCTTCAGGGCGAATTACCGCATCTGGTCTCGGTCGTTACGTTCGATAATGAAGCCGAAGCGACGCGAGAGCTCGCCGGGTACGCACGCTTCCAGCGTGCTGATCCGGAGCGAGGTACACAACAAGAATTCGAAGGAACAGTCAGCAGGCAGGATGCCTGCGCACCCAGCAAAGATGATGATGCGATTATCATTTACACTTCCGGCACCACCGGAAAACCGAAAGGCTGTTTGCTGACCCACGGCAACATAATCGCCAACGCTCGGCAGATTAGTGAGTGGCTGCAATTTAACCCGAACGACAGGCTACTAACGATCATGCCGCTCTTTCACATGAACGCAGTTTCGATCACGACGATGTCGGCGTTGTATGCGGGCGGCTCGACGGTCGTCAGTCCAAAGTTTTCGGCGTCGAAGTTCTGGAACATCGTCTCGGATTATCAAATCACTTCGTTTGGTTCAGTGGCGACGATGCTTTCAATCCTTCTGAATAATTACCCGAACGGGGTGCCGGAAGGTTTGAAGACTGATCAGCTTCGCTTTGCGATGTGTGGATCTGCGCCGGTGCCTGCCGAAGTGATGAAGAAGTTCGAATCAACTTTCAACTGCCCGGTAATCGAAGGCTATGGCCTCTCGGAATCGACGTGTCGCTCGACGTTCAATCCGCCGGACGACCGCCGCCGCGCCGGCTCTTGCGGCTTGCCGATCGGAAATGAAATGAAAGTTGTTGACGACACTGATATGGAAGTTCCTGACGGCGAACTCGGCGAAATCGTTCTACGCGGCGAGAATATCCTCAAAGGTTATTTCAAGAACCCTGAAGCCACAGCGACGGCCTTTCGCAACGGTTGGTTTCACACCAGCGACATTGGCTATCGCGATCAAGATGGATTCTTCTACATCGTGGATCGCAAATCAGACATGATCATCCGCGGCGGTGAAAACATTTACCCGCGCGAAATCGACGAAGTTCTTTATCAACATCCGGCGGTTGCCGCGGCAGCGACGATTGGTGTTCCTGATCCTTTGTATGGTGAAGAGGTGGCTGCCTTCATCGTGCTGAGAGACGGAATGAAGGTAAGCGAAGAAGAGTTGATTTCACACTGCCAAGCGGAGCTCGCGGATTACAAATGCCCGAAGTCAATTCGCATTCTTTCTGAAATTCCAAAGGGACCCACGGGAAAGCTGCTCAAGCGAGAGCTTGCGAGGATATATGCAATCGAGTGATTCATTTCCTTAAACATCTTGAGGAGACCTACTCTCGAAGTTCCCAACGATTGCTCAAGACGCGCCCGTAAGACTCTAATTACAAACTCGAGTGAATCCATTTGGGGCGACTTCGTGCGTCTGATTATAAATTCGAAAGCCGCTGCGGCCTCTCGTTTATTAAAGCCTGCGGTGGCGCCGGCGTAAAATCCTCACCGGGGTTGATGAACTGGTCGCGCTCGAATTTGTACTGCTTGTCGTAGAGCTGCTTGTATCGACCTTCAGCGGAGAGCAGCTCTCCGTGCGTGCCGCGTTCGACAATCTCGCCGTCTTCCAAAACCAAAATCTGATCGGCGCTGCGTATTGTCGAGAGCCTGTGTGCGATGACGAAAGTCGTACGCCCACGTCGAAGAGATCGCAAACCATCCTGAATCAGCGCTTCGCTCTCGCTGTCGAGACTGGAGGTTGCTTCATCAAGGATCAGCAGCTTGGGATCGGCGAGAATGGCGCGCGCGATCGCAATGCGCTGGCGCTGTCCGCCGGAAAGCTTTACTCCGCGCTCGCCGACGATCGTCTCGTACTTCTGCTCGAATTTTTCGACAAACTCTTCACAGTGCGCAATGCGGCTCACCGCCTTAATCTCATCGGCTGTGGCGTGCGGATTCGAGAAAGCAATGTTCTCGGCAATGGTTCCGTCGAACAGAAAGTTGTCTTGCATGACAACTCCGAGGTACGAACGGAAGTCGCGCAGGCGCAGCGTGCGCAGGTCTTTGCGATCGACTCTGATCGTTCCGGACAGCGGATGATTAAAATTCATTGCGAGACTGATGAGCGTGCTCTTGCCTGAGCCGCTGGATCCGACCAGCGCGGTGGTGGAACCGGCTGGGGCTTTGAAGGAAACGTTCTTGAGGACCGGCACGCCTTGGTTGTACTCGAACCACACATTCTCGAACTCAATCTCGCCGGCGACTTCCGGCAACGGCGCGCGTTGGGCGTCCTCTTCATCTTCAGTGGGCATGTCCATTATTTCGCGAATGCGATCAAGCCCTGCGAAAGCTTCGGTGATCTGGGTCCCGATCGCCGCAAACTGAATTAGCGGCATGGCCATTAGCCCGGTGAAAAGAACATACATGAACAAATCGCCGATGGTCATTTGCCCGGTCACGACTGAGCGCCCGCCGACCACAATGATCACCACTCCGACCGCGCCGATTACCAGCGATGAGAACGCGGTCGTGGCTGAAACGCCGGTCATCGATTTGGCGATGTTGCGAAAAAGCTTGTGCGCCCCGCGCGCGAAAGTCAGAGCCTCGCGCTTCTCGGCCGTGTACGCTTTAACGATGCGAATGCCACCGAGCGATTCCGCGAGACGCCCCGTTAGCGTCGCCGTAATTTCTCCGCGTTCGCGGAACAAGGGTCGCAGCCGGGTGAAGGCGAAAGCCAGCGCTCCGCCAAAGATGCCCAAGACCAGGATCGTGATGGAAGTCAAACGCCAGTTGAGCCAGAGCAGAACGCAAATCGCTACGACCGCTGTAATGAAGCTGCCGACTAGTTGCACCAGACCCGTGCCCACGAGATTACGGATGCCTTCAGCATCGTTCATGATGCGCGAAATCAGTTTGCCGGTCTGCGTCGAATCGAAATAGCTGACCGGCAAGCGTGCGATCTGCGCCTGGACTCTCTTGCGCATCTCTGTGATGGCTCGCTGCGCCGCAACTCCCAACACCTGCGAGAGACTGAAGGACGTCCCAGCTTGCACAATCGTCGCAATGGCTGCCGCCAGCGCGATCTTCCAAAGCAAATCGGTGCGCCCTTTCACGATCACCGCATCGATCAAGTATTTGGTCGATGCGGGCAGCACCAGCCCCATCGCTTGATTGACAAGCATTAATACCGCGCCTAGGGCCAGACGTGAGCGATGCGCCCAGACCAGCTCACGTGCATCGGCCCAGGCAGCCGACCAACGTATCTTCTTCTTTTTCGCTTCAGCCATTAGCTTTCAAGTACGGAAACCACAACTCAAGAGTTTCGAACGCGATTGCTCGCCGTCGAGAGATCAGAGCCCATCGTTGAATGAGCTTAGACACTAACCCAAGCTTATGCAAAGCCTCGATCAATCGGATATGCTTCTAAATCCGCACGTGAATCACGGCGGAGCGAAGGGATTGTTTCTCAAATGGGTTTGATCGGAGCGATGGTCACTTGAACGTTACGGCTTATCTTGAACGGATCAACTATCACGGGTCGATTGCTCCTTCGGCTGCTACGCTGCGCGCGTTGCAAGTCGCACATCTCTTAACTGTGCCATTCGAGAATTTAAGTATTCACGCTGGGGAACTCGTAGTTCTTGAAGATGAAGCTCTGTTTACCAAGATTGTCGAACGAAGGCGCGGCGGCTTTTGCTATGAAGCGAACGGCTTGTTTGCCGCGCTGTTGCGGGCGATCGGTTTTGACGTGACTATGCTCTCCGCCGAAGTTGCTCATGCTGAAGTTGGCTTTAGTCAACCCTTCGATCACATGACGCTGATGGTCAAATTAGCGCAGCGTTGGCTTGTGGATGTAGGTTTTGGCGACTCATTTCTCGAACCCTTACTGCTTGATGAACGGAGCGAGCAAGTACAGGATAATCGCGCTTATCGCATTGTCGACGATGGAAGTTACCTGATTCTCAGCCGGAGAGATGACGACGAATGGAAGCCGCAGTATCGCTTTACCTTGCAACCGTACGAATATGAAGATTTCGCCGAGATGTGCCGCTATCATCAATCTTCTCCGCAGTCACACTTCACTCAGGGACGTATCTGCTCGCGCGCGACCGAGGAAGGACGCATAACGCTGAGTGAAATGCGCCTTATTACAACCTCTAAGAACGCTGAGCGACAAGAGCGAACTTTACTGAGCGATGAAGAGTACAACGCCGTTCTGCGGGCGCATTTTGGGATTGTAATGGTTAGTAATCATCCTTAAAGAAAACAGGAGAAATGATAAATGCGCATGTTACTTCCTGCCGTTCCAATATTGCTATTGGTGAACGTTCTTTCAGCCCAATGTCAGATTGATGCGCCCGGAGACATACGAGCTGTGCTTCTCATTGAGGGAACTCAATCGGTTCAGATGAGAGAGAGTATCGCCTCCAGGAAAGGTCGCAGCGGTGTAACTGCCAGTAAGCAATATTTCATATTTGGAGGGCCGAAGGCGGCCGTACGAACGAGAACGGTGACGCCTGTGTTTCAGTTCGACGCGGACCCGGCGTTTGACGACCCGGTGTATTTGTTCAGGGTTGATATGCGCTCCGATAGAAGAGAAATCAGAGTCGCTAAGGGCTATGGCGGTTTAGCGGAGCTTTCGATACCGAAGGACCACATTATACCGACAAGACTGGAAGAGATCGGCGACGGACAAAACTCTACAAAGCGATATCGGATGAAACCAACGATGCCGCTTCGGCCGGGAGAATATTGTTTAAGTCGAAACATCTCAGTCTGTTTTGACTTCGGAGTAGATTAGAGTGGTTTTCGTTCGCGAATCATTGAGGCATTTACACACAACTAACTTCTAAGCTCGGAGCTTGTCTGGTTGCTTCTACCCTTAGCCGCTCGTGGCGCGCTCTAAGCGGTAGAGATGATTTAACAGCAGAAACTCAGCCAATTGGTCGGTGCGATAACCTTCTACTTCTCGATGCACTCCTATCCAAATCTTTCCACCGCAGCTTTGAGTCGGAACTTGCGAATGCTTGCGATAATAACCTAGCCTAGAGCCGTTGGGATTGACGCAAGTGCAGTATTCAATATTGGCAGCGGCTAGTTATTTGGAGGTCAGCGGAGCATGTTACTCAACAGAACGTGTCTGATCAGCTTTCAATGGATAAGATGATAGTATCTGACGTGGTAAAGACTCTTGAAAAGAGGAATTTTCTGACGCGAAAGCCACGTTCCGGTCCGGATGAAGAAACACATCCTTATTTACGGTCTCTGCGGCGGAGTCCTAATCGTCATCTTGAAGCTGGTCGAGTATCGCTTCCTGGTCATCCAGCACTCCCTCGAAATCTATGGGGGACTAATCGCGCTGCTTTTCGCAGTGCTGGGTATCTGGCTCGGACTTAGACTCACTAAGAACAAGGAAACGGTCATCGTTAGGGAGGTCCCGGCGCCGCAGTTCTTTACTTTGAACGAGACGAGACTGCGCGAACTCGGGATTACGCGCCGCGAGCTGGAGATCCTCGAGCTGATTGCCAACGGCCTGAGCAATCGCGAGATCGCCGAAAAACTCTTCGTCAGCGAAAACACCGTCAAGACCCATTCCAGCCGCCTGTTCGACAAGCTGAGCGCCCGGCGCCGAACCCAGGCCGTGCAGTTGGGAAAAGAGTTGGGACTGATTCCTTGAGCTGGATTGGCCACAGAGACACAGAGTCACAGAGAACGGCCCAAATAAATTGGATCGTGAGAGCCATTTATATATGAATTCTCTGTGTCTCGGTGCCTCTGTGGCCAATTGCTTGATGCTTTAGCCCTAACACCAAAGTATGATTTCGATCTGAAAAGCCTGAATTCACCCGAAAGTATGACGACAAGCCGAGCCGCCACGGCTATGTTTACGCCCGGAATTTGAAAACTTATCAGGAGAATCAAACGATGAAAAAGACTGTTCTAACTTTCGGGCTGATTTCGGGCGCCATCATGACGGCAATGATGTTCGGCACCCTTCCTTTCACGAATTCGGCCTGGCTTCAAGCGCATAGCATGGTCATCGGCTATACGACGATGGTCTTGTCGTTCATGCTGGTGTTCTTCGGTATCCGCTCCTATCGCGAGAACATTGGCGGCGGGACAATC
>QHXE01000277.1 GCA_003222835.1 Acidobacteriota bacterium
GTCTTCTTCCTTTCGTCGCCGTTCGCACCCACTGTTCCTACGGATGCAGTGAACATGGCCAACGCTACCGGCATTCCGGCAATCATATGGACGATCGTATGGATTGTAATCGCGTTTGGAATTCTATTATTGTCGCTGCGAATCTACGTCGCTGCCCGCGATCGCACGTTTGATGCGCAACCGGATTTGCCGTTTGAAACGAAGGCAGAAGCTTGAGATTCCCGAAGCATCTGTCTTAGAGTGTTACCGTCACGCCATGTCCGACGTTGTTCACATTGATCCTGAAATCATGGGGGGCACGCCCGTGTTCAAGGGAACCCGAGTTCCCATTGAAACCCTTTTCGATTACATCGAGGGCGGTGAACCCTTGAACGAGTTTCTTGAAGACTTCCCTACCGTTACTCAGGACGAAGTGATGAAGTTCTTGGAAGAATTGAAGAGTGAAATCCTGCCCTCGGCGAAAGCACTGTGAGAGTTCTACTTGATGAATGTGTACTAAAAAGGTTGGGACGACTACTGGCACAGCATGAAGTAGTGACAGCAACGCAAGCGGGCTGGGCCGGAATTACCAATGGAGAGCTACTTCGCCGAGTTGCAGCAGATTTCGATGTCTTTGTTACCGTCGACCGGAATCTCTCATTCCAACAGAATCTTACAAATCTGCCTCTACCTGTAGTTGTGATTCACGCGCGTTCAAACAAGCTCAAGGATTTAGAGCACCATCTTCCTGCGCTTGAGCAATTACTCGGGGCGGTGCTCGATCGCCGAATCTATCACATTGGATTCTTACGGTTGCTTAATGGTCAAGGGTGATCTTGAGAAATGAGCATCAGGGTGCTGAACGCGACGTTCGCGGTCTTCGCGGCACGTGCTATCATAAAAATCGCTCTCCCGTAGTGAAGTCTCGAAAACATGAAAGGAGACGCAATGCATCTACTTCGTAAAGCACTTTTTCTCTCCGCTATTCTTGGGGGCGCGTTGGCGATGACCGCGTGCCCGAATCAGGTCACGATTTCTAAGATCAATCAGAATCCAGCCAAATACCAGAAAAAGGATATTGCGCTGATCGGCACAGTTACCGACAGCTACGGAGCGCTCGGCACCGGTGTCTATGAACTTGACGATGGTACAGGCCGGATTTGGGTGATGACTACGCACGGCGTGCCATCGAAGGGCGCTCGTGTCGGTGTGTCGGGCCAGGTATACACGGGTCTACAATATGGTGGCAAGAACTACGGCATCGGCATGAGAGAAGAACATCGACGCACCAAATCGCAGTGATAGAATTAATTGAGTGTCTCGATCGGCAGTTTGCTCAACTTCATCTCCGCTCGCGCGAATTGGTCCGTAGCGCTTCGCCGGAATTGCTTTTTAGCAAACCACCGCGTGGATTTGGTTCTCTACTTTCCTTTGGCGAGCAGATCCTGCGCAGCGCGGCCACAGTCGAGCAGACCTTCGGTGGCATCACAGCGAATCTTTGGGACGATCCTTTTGAGTGGACGCTGCCCGAAACTCTATCGACGCCGGAAAAGGTCGCGGGCTATTTGGATGAAGTCGAAGTCACGAGAATACACGGCTTCGAGCTTTTCAAGAGCGACGGCGATCTTCTAAAAGAGATCCTGGCGCCGGCGGGCGAGACACAGTTGCTGCCGCTGTTGCTGGACACACTGGTTCGAGCCGTGCATTATCAGGGCAAAGCCTTCGCGACGTTCGACATTGTCAGCGGTCAGAAGTCAGAGGTCGGCAATCAGAAGGCAGAAAAAGCCCGATAGTAATAACGAAGAACTAAGAACGAAGCGCTGAGAACAAAGAACTGAATTTATGTTCTGTCCACGTTGCGGCCAACAGCAAGCGACCGACTCAATGCGGTTCTGCTCGCGTTGCGGCTTTGCCATGGAAGGCGTCATGCACCTGCTGGCACACGGCGGAATACTGCCGCAGTATCAGCCTCAGGGCGAGAAGACTATCTCGCCTCGTCGCAAAGGGGTAAAGCAAGGCGCGTCGTTGATGCTTATCGGCGCCATACTGGTACCAATACTCGGAGTAATGTCAGGGTTTGCTCCAGGCAGACTGGAGAACGTTTTTGCTTTCTTTGCCGCACTTTCAGCGATCATTTGCTTTGTCGGTGGTCCTTTGCGAATGCTCTTTGCGGCAATCTTCGAAGAAGCCGCCGCGTCGTCGGGGTTTGTGCCGATGTCCGGTTACGCGCCGCCAACAATCTCGGTGCCGCCAGTAGGACCAGCACGAATAACGGCATTGCCTCCGCCATCGGTAAATACCGCGGGCCAATGGTCAGCGCGTCCGCACACGGCCGAGATCATCCAGCCTCCCAGTGTTACTGACAGCACCACACGGCTGCTGGAAAAACCAGAGCCCGAGGGCGACTGAGATTGTGCCATTACTCAGCACTAAAGAGTGAAGTACGTAGGAACGATAACGCGTGTTAGAGTACCGACTTTAGTCGGGCCTTGTATCAGAACCTCGAGCGGTAGCGACCGGATCACGGCGCCCTCTGATGGTTCCCTCTAAGTTAAATGTAACCCGGTCGCTACCGCTCGCGGTTCTGACACATGCGCCCAACTAAAGTTGGTACTCTAACACCTGCATCGTCTCGTCAGCCCACTTTGAACGAAGGATCAATCTCAAGTCTAAAAGAGCGATTGGGCGCTCGCATCAGGGGCGAAGGTCCAATAAGTTTTCATGAGTGGATGCAGGCTGCGCTCTATGACAAACGGGAAGGCTACTATTGCCGAAGCGATCTGGATCGACAGGGCCGCCAAGGCGACTATCGCACCGCCCCCGAAACCAGCCCGTTGTTCGCCGCAGCTTTCGCACGCTACTTTGCGAAACTGTTTACCGAGTTGGGCTCGCCCTCATTGTGGACCATCCTCGAAGCCGGCGCGGGCTCGGGAGAATTCGCGCGCGGCGTATTGAGAAGTCTTAAGTCAAATTATCCGGACGTTTTCTCTGCCACACGTTACGTGATCGACGAATTCAGTCGCGATTGCCAAGCGCGCGCCGCTTTGCGTCTGGCAGAGTTTTCTGATCGCGTGGAGTTTCTCAGAATTGCTGAAGTTGCCGAGCCAACCGCTAACCTGATCATTTTTTCCAACGAACTTATCGATGCGTTTGCGGTCCATCGCGTCACCTTTCGCCACGGCAAGCTGCGTGAGCTTTGCGTCGGATTGGATAAAACAAATTTCGTTTGGCTCGAGTGCGAGCCGGACGAACGCGTCGTCAAATATTGTCAGAGTCAAGGTTTGAATCTTGCCGAAAATCAGATTGCTGAAATTAATCTTGATGCTGAGGACTTCATTCCACGGGCCGCCTCGATGATCGAAAGCGGTTTTTTGATCACCGTGGACTATGGCGCCGAGCGAAGCGAACTTCTAAGCGATCCGCAGCGCCACAGAGGAACGCTGAGAGCTTTTCATCGTCATCAAATGATCGATGATGTATTAGCAAAACCCGGCGAATATGATCTCACGACCACGGTTGACTGGACCCAGATTAAGGAAGCCGGCAAACGGGCTGGATTGCAAACCGTTCGACACGAAAGTCTGAATCGTTTTCTGTTGGACGAAGGACTCTTGGACGAAATCACTAGACTCGTCGGCAACCATCAAAGCGACGCCCACGCTTTGCAGATAAGCACAAGCGCGCGTGAGATGATCATGCCGCACAGGATGGCGTCGTCGTTTCAAGTCCTGGTGCAGGCGAAGTCCGCTTAAAAACAGCCGTCGTGGAAGCAGAGAAAACGCTGGACTCCTTTACTCGGGGCGCGCATACTTTGCGCACTACATATTCTTAGATTTCTTACCTACGAAGGAGGTTAAGTCATGCCCGGCGATCCCGGTTTGGCCAACGACACGTGCATCTTCATGGAAGCAGTTCCCGGAGATCATGGGACACACAATGCGCAGGGACCTTGGTGGCTGAGCGCCGACATTACCCTGACCGGTCCGGCGTCGGGTCCGGACACCGCCGACTCGGGCCAAGTCAATACGCTTAAGGCCAAGTTTCATCGAAAGTCCGCCTCAAGTAACTGTCACTTTCCTGGTGACGAGAGTATTACCGTTGAACTTTGGGTGGCCAATCCTTCCTTGGTGATGGCGCCTCGCGTACGCGGAAGCGCTATGCGAGTTGGATTCATTGGCTCGCCGGTACCCGCCGAAGGCGATAGCGGCACAGAGCAGCTTGATTGGTTGGCGCCAGCCGGTCTGCCCGCCGATAATCCACAGGCCGGCGGACCGAAGTGCCTGGTGGCAAGATGTTATCCCGACAGTGGAACGCCGAGCGGCACGAGCTTCTTTCTGCCTGATGATCAGCACGTGGCCCAACGCAACCTCTGCGTGGTGACGACGGCAACGCATGGTGTGGTCTTCAAAGTCAATACCTTGAATTTGGACCCTTCATCCAATCCGCTTCAGCCGTCGCAGGTCAAGCTGCGCGCGCTACTCGACCTCGCGCCGAATCATTTCATCGCCAGTACCGTAATGGCGAGACTGCAACTGACGAGCGGTTTTCAACGGCTCAGAACCAAGGGTTTGACTGGCGGATTCGAGTTCGATCTTACCGGCTTCACAGTTTCGCAAGTGATCGATCATTCGCATCAAATCCTCCCTCTTCCGCTTCGTCCGACGGCGTCGAGTTTTGAAGCGCACGTTGCTTTACCCGCACGAGGCGTCGTACCAATCCCGTTTGGAGCCAATCTCACCGGGGTCAATGCCGGCGAGGCCTGCATCTTTCATCTGATACAGACCAGCATGAACGATGTTGCGGAAGGAGGCTTGACTCTGGTTGTGCTAAAGCTCTGACTCCGGGTCGTACCTGCGCCGCGACAATCGGCGGCCACCGTCTCCTAAGAAATTAGTTGACAATCTGCTTCGGGGCGTGTATAAGTCCTAAAACATTAGGAGCAAGGCTAAAAAATGGCCAGGCGAAAAACTGAACATCTGACGCCGCTGGAACTCGAAATCATGCACGTTCTGTGGGAAACGGGCCCTGCCAATGTGCAGAGTGTGCAGCAGCATCTCAAGCGCGAATTGGCGTACACCACCGTTCAGACCATGCTCAACATTCTGCATCGCAAGGGCAAGGTAAAGCGCACGCTCAAAGATCGCGCATATTTTTACAAACCAGCAGTCAGCCGCAGCCAGGTCGTCGGCCAGCATATGAGCGACATCGTCGACCGCTTGTTCGGCGGATCGGCGGAAAGTTTGGTCATGAGTCTGGTCGAGACAAAACATCTGACGCCCCGGAAGCTGGCGCGACTTCAGAAGCTGCTGGAAGAAACTCGCGAAGAAGAGAAATGAGAGTCATCGCTCAATTGGTGTTGACGTTTCTGTTGAATGCTTCGTGGCAGATCGCTTTGCTGGTAGCGTTCGCCATGTTATGTGATTGGCTTTTACGCGGACTCGCCGCGCGTTACCGGCATTCGCTTTGGGTGATCACTTTGGATTGGAGTGAGCGCGAAGCCGATTGTTTTCAGTAGAATCCTTTCGCCTGATGTTGAAGAGATAGAAAGCTCGAACTCCGAGGCCCCGACTTCTTCAATTAAGGCCGAGCCGGCGCGACGGATACTCGCAAGGTCGCCAATTCACATCAAGCCGAGCATCGCTGAAGCGCTGCTGGCGCTTTACGTGCTGTTGCTTCTCTGGCGAGTTGCAAGCTTAATCCGCGCCTGGCGCCGCACCAGGGTAATCGTAAAGAGCGCTCACGAATTCTCGTTTCCTGAACGTGCTCAAACGATAATCCAGAGATGTCAGACTGCGATCGGTTCCCAACGCGTGCGCATTCTTTGTTCGACGAACGTGCCGGTGCCGATTACCTTCGGTCTGATCAATCCGGTCATCATCCTGCCCGAGCGTTTGTTACATGAAATCGACGAAGAGCTGCTCACCACGGCCGTCGGCCACGAATTAATTCACGTCGCGCGGAGAGATTATCTGGCGAACTTGATCTATGAATTCATTTATTTGCCGCTGTCGTTTCATCCGGCGGCGGCACTGGTACGGCGACGCATCAAGCAGACGCGGGAACTTTGCTGCGATGAGTCAGTCGCCGCAAAACTGCTGAGAGCGGATGTGTACGCTCGCTCATTAGTGCGAATGATTGGCTGGGCGCCGCCCGCGCGCCGTCTGGCAATCGACACCACCATCGGTATCAACGAATCAGACATTTTGGAGGTACGAATCATGTCATTGCTCAAAACACCAAAGCTTAGTTCGCGCCGAAGAGCGCTTCTATTGATAGCTGCCGGCTTGCTGTTGATGACGCCTTGCGTCGCGGCTGCAAAGCTCGGGCTCAGTTTCGATTTCGATCGGCAGGACACGGCTGCGAGTCTCGAACGACAAGACCTCGCTGTGAGCACCTCGCAGCGACAGAGCCAGGAGTTGTTGGAGCGAAAAGAACAACGGCAAACGAATGAGACGTTAAAGCGTCAGATGCAGGAGTTAAAGGAACAAGCGCGAACTGCGCCGGCATCGCAACGTTCCGAGATCGAAGGGAAGCTACAAGAGGTGCAGCGAGTCTTGGATGAACAGCAGCGACAATTCTCAGAAGCTGAAGCAAGACTGCGCGAGGTCCAACAGAATTTGGAAGAGCATGAGCGAATGGTTCAGCAGGAAGAAAAATTCACAACCGAAAAAAGAGTGCAAGACCTGCGCGCAGCTC
>QHXE01000278.1 GCA_003222835.1 Acidobacteriota bacterium
CAACGACGTTTGGAACTCGAGTGACGGAGTGGAGTGGCGTCGTATCGCAGAGAAATCTCCGTGGAGTGCAAGAGCTAATCCTTCGGCTATCGTGTTTGAGAACAAAATCTGGCTGATTGGTGGCGGCATCATTAACGGGCAGGTGTTCAGTGACGTGTGGCACACAGAAGACGGGATGACTTGGAAACAGGCCACCGATAAGATGGGCGCCAGGCCGATCTTCGGGGGGTCCGCCGTAGTTTTTGACAGCAAGATATGGCTCGTGGGCGTTAACCGCAATGACGGTTTTCAGAATGCCGTGCTGGTTTCAAGCGACGGCGTAAATTGGGCGGAGCAGACCGCGCCGTGGACACCAAGAGGCGGAGTTGCGACTTGCGTCTATGATGGCAAACTATTCATGACGGGCGGCAAATACTCGGTTACCGAGAATGGAAATATCAGATTCATCTACAGCAATGACGTGTGGTACATGACGCCGTCTTCAAAGTAATTCCTACGATTGCCCGTCGCCGGACAAATCGTTGCTGCGAGCTTCAGCAATAATCCGGCCCAGTGAAAAAGGGGCGGCTTGACATCCGACCTGATAGGAGCAAGACATGGCAGTTCCAGCAGAGCAAACTGACGCACTACAGGGCTGGCTTAGCTTGGCCGAGACTATCGAGAAGGCGATTGATGGTCTAGCGGAGAGCGATCTCGACCTCCGCAGCGGCGTGGAGGGTTGGTCAATCAGGGAAACTGTACATCACCTCGTCGAGGCCAATCTGATTGCTTCCAATATCCTGATTGCAGCTTTGGCTAATAGCGGTTGTGTTTATGATTGGTCCTGGGTCAATCCCGACAAGTCCTGGATGCATCGTTTGGGATATGACGAAGCGCCAACAGGTCCAGCGCTCCAGACACTGAGGACACTTAGCGAACATATCGGGGGACTGATCGGAAGTCATTCGGATGGGCTGCTGCGGAAGGTGCAGCTCCTCGATGCTCCCGGTGCCAAGCCGCACACCGAGACAGTCAGAGATCTCCTGGTGGAACACATTGAGCACGCCGAAGGCCATCTTCGCACTGTGGCGGAGATGCGGACGGCCCACGGGCGTTGAGGCGAGAGCCAAGCGCGGAGTGTTTAGAGTTCAAGCTTCAGCTTGCGTCTTTCGTGGACGGGAACCGGCGAAGCTATGAAAGCAATGCTGCGTGAGAGTGGAAAATTAGACGAACTTCCATCATCGTAAGGCGTGATCATGACTGTCTCGGAACTTCCAACAAAAAGGAGCCTATAATGAATATGCGAGTGAGATTCGTTTCGATTTTGATTTGCGGCTTGGCGCTTTTCGGCGCGCAATCATTTGCCCAAAGCGTCCGTCAGGGTACTTCAACGCCGCAGGGCCAGGAACAACTGGCAAGTCTGCCGCCGAATAGCAATTCAATGGAAGCAGTGGCAAGTGAGATCGATCTCTTACGAAAATCGGTGCAAACTCTGAGCACGAGATTGCGGGAGATCAGCGACAAACTCGCGCCCGAAGCAAAAGAAAACGATAGTTCTAATGATAAGGTAAGGCGAATCTCGGCAAACATCGAACTCTTAGCTCGCACTGAAGAACGCGCGGGAATCTTGCGGAAACAGCTGCTCGAATTAATTGAAAAAGAGACTTCGTCCAGAAGCCGGCTGGCCCAGATTGATGAAGACATTCGCCCCGAGAACATCGAGCGCGCCTTGAGCGGGATTGGCACGACGCGCACTGTCGAGCTGCGCGAGACTCGACGTAGGGTGCTGGAGAATGAGCGAAAGGGACTTGAGAGTCTGTTGAATCAAACTACTTCAAGCCGTTCCCGACTCGAAGAAGATGTGCGACAAGCGGATTCATTGGTTACAAAACTCCGCCAGCGTCTAATGCCGCTGATTGAAAGAGAGATTGAGAAGATCAATCCGAATTAGAAAAAGCTGTCAATCGGGCTGAAGGTTGGGCTGCTGGTCAACGACAAACGGAAGCCGGTCGGACTTCGCGGCTCGAATCGAAAGCACCAGGCCCGCGGCCACCAGCGCTGATAACGAGAGATAGAGTACGCCACCAAAAAAAGAACCCGTAGCCGTGCTCAAGTAACCAACCACGTGCGGACCGGCGTAGCCGCCGAGATTCCCAACGGAATTAATCAAGCCAATGGAAGCCGCCGCTGCCGTGCCACTCAGAAAGCTGGTCGGCAAAGACCAAAAGCCAGGGCAATACGCATAGATTCCAGCAGCCGCGAGGCAGAACATACCAACACTGAGTACCAGGCGATCCTGGAACGTCACCGCGAGTATCAGGCCCACGCTCGCCGCCATCATTGGAAGCGCCGTGTGCCAGCGGCGCTCTCTGGTTCTATCAGACGACCATCCCACCAGTAGGATCGCAATCAGGCCCACGCAATATGGCACGGTCGAGATCAGACTGACACGCAAATTTGATGAGCCGGATGCTTTCTTGATGATCGAAGGCAGCCAGAAAGTAAAACCATAGACGCTGCTGACGATGAAGAAATATGTTAGCGCCAGGAGAATCACTTCTCGATGTCGAAATGCCTGCAAGATGCGGTGCAGGCCGATCGAGTGTTTTGCCTGTCGCTCGCGATCCAATTGCGAAGTCAGCCACGCGCGCTCGTCTCTGGGCAACCACTTCGCCTGATGCGGCCAGTCCGTCAGATAAAAGATCGTGATCAGGCCGAAGATCACCGCCGGCATTCCTTCGATAATGAATAACCAACGCCAGCCGGATAATCCGAGCCAGTTGACACCCAGAAGCAGCCCCGACATGGGCGATCCTATGATGTTCGCGATTGGCTGCGCGGCCATAAACATGGCGATGACTTTGGCCCGGTCTTGATAACGGAACCAGTGGCTGAGATAAACAATCACGCCGGGGAAAAAACCTGCCTCGCCCAGACCGAGCAAAAAGCGGAGCAGGTAGAATTGGTTCTTCGTCTGCACGAAACCCGTTAGAATGGCAACCACGCCCCACGAGATCATTATGCGCGCAATCCAGCGGCGAGCGCTCCATTTTTCCACCAGGATGCTGCCGGGAATTTCCAGCAGAAAATAGCCCCAAAAAAAGATGCCGGCGCCGAAGCCCAGGACCTCGTCGGTGAAAGACAGCTCGCTTTTCATCTGCAGCGCTGCGTAACTGACGTTTACGCGGTCGAGATAAGCAATGACAAAGAGGCCGAAAAGATAAGGCATCAATCGACGCATGATGCGGCGACGAGCGCGATCGGCGATGGAGGTCGAGTTAAGTTGCACGAATCGGCAAAGTGCGCCAAAGAAATTGTCGCTACCTCTTATTCAGACCCTGTCTTAGTCAGGAGATGAAGGCGCGCCATTCCATTCTCATCAACCCTTTTATCAGTTTCGCTTAGCTGTGGCGAGAGAAAACCGTTAAAAGGGTTCACTGGTTGGTTTCGTAATCCGGGCTGCCCAGCTTAAGGAGTCGGTCGGAGAAATCCCGTAGGGATGCAATGTTTATAGAAAAGCTCGAACCCATTAATCTCGGAGAGCCCATTTATGGGCGAACGATAGTCGGTTGCGCTCCAAAAGGAGCCCCTATATCTCAATTGTGCCTACCCTTCTATAGACATTTCGCCGCTACGCGATTTTTCCGACAGACTGCTTAAGCAGGGCGTGAATGAAAAGCGATTGCGACCTGCGGTCCCTCACGGCTGCGTGAGTTTTCTTTTTCCTTCGAGCGCATTGTTGTAGGCGGTCTTGTCCACCGGGCCAATTCCGATCGCCGCTTCAAATTCCTTCAGCGCTTCCTCATTTCTTCCCAGAAAAGCCAGCACTCGCCCCATAGCTTCGTGCGCGCGAAGGCGCATCACCGCATCCTCCGGCGAAGCGGCCGCAACTGCCAGTCGATAATTCGCCAGGGCGCGATTCAGTCTTTGCGTCTGCAGGTCATCATCGGTCGTATCACGCGCCCATAAACTCGCGGTTTGCCCCAGGGCAAAAAGCAAACGCGCCTCGCCGGGATAATCCTGGAGCAAGGCTTTCAATTCATTCTCAGCCTCGTCGTAATGTCTCACTTGCAGCAGTTTCTCGATTTCGCCGAGCTTCTTTAGCAAAGCCGAAACGCGCGCTTCGTTCGCCGATTCGCGCCCTTCGGCACTGGGATCGATTAACCAGACCGAGTATCGCGGGTGAGCCTTGCGCGCGGCGATGGCGCGAGCGCGTGTGGCAGCAACTTCTCCGATTCTCTTCCCTTCGCGCGCTGGATCGAGTTGATTCACCATGTCGCCAAAAAAGTTAGCAATGTCAAAACCCGAAGCTTGTATCTCACGCAATTGATCGGCAAAAAAGAAATCGAGCACGGCGCCCTGTTCGTAATCGTCGGCGAGGCGAGCAATCGTTTCATCGGCAATGGCGGCGCGCGCGGTCGCGGCTTCACTCGCGATTGCTTTTCGGGCCGCGTCGTCTTTTGCTTGTTGCAAACGCCTTCGCTGAATAGCTGTGG
>QHXE01001113.1 GCA_003222835.1 Acidobacteriota bacterium
CACTTGCCAATTCGAGAAGAGCAATCGTCCGGAGTTTGACCTTTCAGCGAAAGCCGGAGGCGGTAAGTCCCACAGGTAACTCAAGACAAAGCGATGCGTGCGGTCAAAGTCCGAGACGCCGCGATTAGCGCGGTTATCAAGCTGATTACCGGCGATGCTGGCTGTCTCCAGAACGTCTCCCGTGCTGGCGCTGCCGCCTGAGGCATTGTCGAGCGACTTGCCATAAGTGTACGAAGCGAGCAGTTGCACTCCGTTGGAGAGGCGCTTGGTCAAACTCATTTGGAGTGAGTTGTAAGTTGATTCGGCAGTGGACTGAATCTGAACAAAGCCACCTGCTTCGACACCCTGATACGGCGCTCGAAGCTGCGCGTTCGCGGGCGTGTTGGTAGTAATCACCTGTCCAGTAACTTCGTTGATGATGGGGTGCTGTGGGCTGGCAAGCTGCGCCTGGTTAATGGCGATGTTGCGGATCAGATTAAGCCCGCGGGTGCGAACATAGGCGACTTCAAACAGCAGGTCTTTGCCCAATACATACTGGACGCTAGTGTTGTACTGATGGATCTTGTGATGGCAAAGGGAAAAAAGGGTCTGCCAAAGGAATCACGCCGGTCGGACTCCGGCGAACCACGCTGTACATCGGCGGAGCGTTAATCGTGACGCCTATGTAAAGTGTTGATGACCGCGAATAGAAGATGCCATAGCCACCGCGCACCACGAGCCGTCCTGATTCAAGCGGCGAATAAGCAAAGCCGACGCGCGGCGCGAAGTTATTTGGGTCAACGCTTGTGAGGACGCGCTTGCCGACGTTTGGTACATCCGGCAAGTCGAATTTAGGAATCACATTTCCGGCCTGAACGAATCCGCCGATCGGAGGACCTACAGGGTTTCCGCTACTATCCACCTCCATTCTCGGTTTATAAAGCGCTGGGTCGAAAGTCACCAGCGCGCCGCGGGTCTCATAAGGCGGAAGGTCCAATTCGTAGCGCAAACCGAGATTGAAGGTCAGCTTCCGGGAAAACTTCCAATCATCCTGGAGAAAGGAACTGTAGTCGGTCGCGCGCAAGACCCGCGTGTTGATACCGTCTCCGTACGTCGAGTTGCTGACAGAGCCGAGCAGGAAATTATTGAAGGTCAGGAAAGTTATTTGACCGCGCCGGTTGTTATTCGTCGTCAGATTAGTGCGGTAATAGATGACCTCAGCGCCCGTGCGAATGGCGTGCTGACCGCGTGTGATCGAAAGAATATCAACTAGCGTAGTTGCAGAGTTATTGACTTGCACATCTACGGTTGTACCGGCATTGCCGATAGCCACCGCGCCGGCCCCACCGATACGAATCAGGCCCAGCCCCGGATAGGCGTTGGCGTTAGCCCGCTGGATGCCCAGGTCCGAGTCCTTCACCGGGTTTCGCCCGAACGAGTCCTGACGAATAAAACTGTAGCCGATACGCGCTTCGTTGACGGTTCTCGGGCCTAGGATGTGAATCTCCTGAATGGAGATCAGCCGGTTGTTCTGCTTTCGATCTGCGCCGAAGCCGGGAACGTTAGCCCCGCCATCGGGAAGAGCAAAGAACTGTGGCGCGTTCGAGAAGAAAAACTTCACTGCCAGCCAGCCCTTTTCGCTGATGTGGTAGTCAACGTTAGTGTTGAATTGATCCTCACGATAAGAGGAGATGGCCGAGCCTGAGTAATGGCCGTCAGCCTGCGGTGTCGGAATCAGGAATTGATCGTTAGGCAGTCTTGCGTTCAAGAGAGCCAGCGCCACCGAATTGATCGAGGTTGCCGGCAGTCCGTTTGGTAGCTGGGGCCTGAACGTTGAGAGCAGCGTTTGTTGG
>QHXE01001114.1 GCA_003222835.1 Acidobacteriota bacterium
CAGGCGCACTTCGATCACTGAATCGTCAGGCACCACGATGGGCCGGTTCGACAGCGTGAAGGGACAAATCGGCGTGATCACAACCGCGTTCATCGACGGAAAAATAATAGGTCCGCCGGCCGAAAGGTTGTATGCAGTCGAGCCGGTGGGCGTTGAGACAATCAAGCCATCAGCCCGAAACCTGTTTAGAAATTGACTGTTTAGGTGAGTTTCGATATCGATAATGCGCGCGAGCGCTGACTTGTTCACCACCACGTCGTTCAGCACGCGATTCTTGGTGATCAATTCTTCGCCGCGACGCAACTCAACCGCCAACATCACGCGTTCCTGAATTTTGTAATCGCCGGCGAGAATAGCGTCCAGCGCCGAGAAGAGTTCTTCGAGAGGAAACTCAGCGAGATAACCCAGGCCGCCATAGTTTACGCCCATGACCGGGACTTCGATATCGCCAAGCATCCGCGCCGTCGCGATCATTGTGCCGTCTCCCCCGAGCACGAGCATCAGATCGACTACCTTAGCCAGTCCTTCTTCCTTGATAGATTCGATGACACATCCGGTTTCGTGCTCGATGCTCTCACGCTCAATGTCCGGCCCACCAACCAATTTGATGTGGCGTTGGCTCAGCCATTCAGTCAGCCGGCAGAGCGTTTGAAGCGCGTCAGGCTGATGCGGCTTGACAACTACGCCTATGCGTTTAATCAACGGTTGGGCCATTAGCTCGTGTACTCACAACGACAGGAAACGCGCCGGATGATATCTGTGCGCTGAATTGAGTGTCAACGTTCATACAGAGCGAGGAATTCAATATTCCCGTCTGCGCCGCGAATCGGAGATTCAATCACCCCGGTGACTTTCAAGGCCAAAGCCCTGGCGCAGTTGTTCACTTCTTCGATGACACGTTGTCGCCGGCTTGGATTCCTCACGATTCCGCCCTTACCAACCTCGCCCTTGCCGACTTCGAACTGCGGCTTGATCAGCGTGATGATGCGCCCCCGCTCGTTTAAGACAGGCACGACAGCCGGCAGAATTTTTGTCGCCGAGATGAATGCCACATCGCGCGCACCTCGACTCGCGAGTCGTTGCGCAAACGCCAGTCGAGCTGATTATGGCCCACGTCAACGGCTACAACTGTGCGCGCGTCGTGCTGCAACAGGCAGTCAGTGAATCCACCGGTAGACGCCCCAACATCGAGACAGATCAATCCAGCGACATCGATTTGGAAATCGCGCAATGCCGCCTCCAGTTTCACTCCGCCGCGGCCGACGTAACGAGAGGCCGGATCGCCTGCGCCCTTCAGCCGAATGTTCGAATCGATCGCAAAAGTCTCGGAGGGTTTGTGTACAAGTTGCTCGTCAACCAGGACGACGCCGGCCATCACCAAAGCCTGCGCCTTCGTGCGCGATGGCGCCAGCCCGCGATCGACCAGCAACTTGTCGATGCGCTCGCATTGCATGCGAGACACTGTATCAGAAGCCCGACCGTAAGGGAGGGCATTCGTTGCGGAAGTCAACCCTCCCTTACGGTCGGGCTTCTGACGCTTACCGTCGCGCGCCTTGCAGCACCGCGCGAGGAGAATCGCTAATGTGCAACTCGGCGGCGCATTCGCGGCAAAGCCACACCATCACGCGCGGCGCATCGACCCAATAAAACGGACTTATCTTGGCCGCTAACTTCAGCGCCTCATTGCTCTGCAAACGCTGCAAGGCCTGAACAAAAAACATCCCGTTGTAGACCTCGCCGTCGATGCCAGAGTCGCGATGCGTGCACTCACGCTCAAGAAATAACTGCTTTTTCATGGAGGCTGGCCCTTCCCTCGCGCCGCACCGCGCGAGCGTCAATTCTCAGGACTTAATAATCCCGGGTCGGGTTGGATTTGTTTTCTTGAGGAATAAAAGGGGCAGGGCGAATCAAGAACAGTTCAAAATCCTCGGACGCCTCAGGGCGCATGATGCCACGAGCGACAAGAACAGGTCAATAGTCTTTTGAGAATAAGAGCATTGTGATTTTCACAAACACGGCAACATCGTCAATGAGAGGCCTGCTCCACCGACAAGACAATTAAATCATCGACCTTTCTAATCCAACCGCGCAAGAAGGCTCTCCAGCCACGTTCTAACCAAACAAAAGTTTCCGCATGCTCTTTCGCGGAGCTTCGACGTTTTCGATTTCGCGCTGTGTGAAAGGTTCTCCCCAGGCTAGCTTCGTTGCGCCAGACGACCGTCTTGCGCCACAAGCACACAGCAAAGTGCAGGCTAACTGGAAGGAGAAAAAGTAATGAAGACGAATCTCATTGGATTTGTGGCAACGTTGGTATTGTTGGTAGGAGCGCCGCTTGGCATCGCCGCCTGGGGGAGTCCAGGGCAACCTTACCGTATTTCTGATTCACGGCCAGGACAAAATCAAAGGCCAGACGTTTTTGACATTGCAGGAAGCGCTGGTGCAAAAGAAGGTCATCGTGCGCGAGACTCGCGAAGTCAATCAACTCTCGATCGAGAATGTTTCTCGTGAAGAGGTGTACGTGCAGTCGGGTGACATCGTGAAAGGCGGACAGCAGGATCGCATGCTGGTAGTCGACCTGATCCTGCCGCCGCGCTCGGGAAAGATTCCCATTGCCGCGTTCTGTGTCGAGAACGGGCGCTGGAGCCAACGCGGCAGTGAAGAAGTCACGGTTTTCAATTCATCCTCGAATGCCGTGGCCAGCCGTGAGATTAAGC
>QHXE01000279.1 GCA_003222835.1 Acidobacteriota bacterium
TTCAATTGCAAGCTCGACGCTACGAAGACAAATGAATAGCAAATGCATTTCATAACCCGAAGACCTTAATCGCTTAATCCATGGCGCGTATGAGCGCGCAGCCAATGTAGTTTCAAAAGCGAAGCTTTGACTTTGTTCGGAAAGTTCGTGAAGTCTTCGCAGCATAATACGTCCCGCTTCGATCGCAACATTCTCTGGTTCGAAAGCGGAAAGGCCTGAAGCGATCGCATCAGCGTTTACAAATGCCGAGGTCCTAAATCGGTCCCGCAAAAGAAAAGGAGCAAGCGTCGTCTTGCCTGCTCCGTTCGGTCCGGCGATGATGATCACTTGCGGCTGTTCGTCACTCATTAGAAATCAACCGCTTTGACTCATAGTCATAAAAGACTGCGCCCTTGCTTACGCGCGGGCTTCCGCCGTCTTCATCGCCAGCTCGCCGTTAAGTTTCATAATCTCTAAAGTCATCTCGGCGGCGGCGTACATGTCTTTCACGTCGAGCCATTCTTTGACGGTATGGATAGCGCGCATGCCGGTGCCGAGGTTGGCACACTCGATGCCTCTGCGATTGAAGACGTTCGCGTCGCAGCCGCCGCCGGAAGCCATTGTCTTCACATCCAGGCCCATGCGCGCGGCGGCCTTGATTACCAGTTGGACCACATGTGAGCTGTCGGGAACGTCCATCGATGAATAGTCGCGCTCGATGTGCGATTCGACCGAGGCTTTGGTGGTTTTGCCGGCGACCGTGACTTCGTATTTCGCGGCCGCGTTCTCTAGACATTTCTTCATATGCTCGGTTTGGGCCTCGAGTTTTTCTTCGCTGTGCGAGCGCGCTTCGCCCTTAAGCACGACCAGATTGGGAATGATGTTCGTCGCCATCCCGCCTTGAATTTCCCCGATGTTCGCGGTCGTTTCGTGATCGATGCGGCCAAGCTTCATCGCGACCAAACCTTCAGCGGCGACCTTGATAGCCGAAATGCCTTCTTCGGGTGCGACGCCGGCATGCGATTCAAGACCATGGATCCTGAATTCCATGTGATTTGACGACGGGCCTTTCGTAAAAAGGAATCCCGGATCATCCGAGTCGAAGACAATCCCGTATTTCGCTCGGATCTTCGAGACATCGACATTCTTGGCGCCAAGCAAGCCGACTTCTTCACAGATGGAAAAAATTGCTTCGATGGGCGCGCGCGGAATGTTCTGCTCTTGCAGACAGCGAATGACTTCGATGATTACGGCGCAGCCGCTCTTGTCATCACCGCCGAGCACGGTCGTTTCATCGGTGCGAATGATGTCGCCTTCGATGATTGGCTTGACGCCTTCGCCTGGCACGACCGTGTCCATGTGCGCGCTCATCATGATGGGCTCGGCGTCGTGAATCGTGCCCGCGAAGCGCGCAATTACGTTGCCGGTGTTGCCGGCGACTTTTTCGCCGGCGTCATCAATTTCAACCTGCGCTCCCATTTCTTCACAGTAGCTCTTAATGCATTGGGCGACCTCGCGTTCTTTTCGCGAGTGACTGTCGATCTGCACAAGTTCGAGCAAAAGATTCTTGATGCGTTCCTGGTTGATCATTCTTCCTCCGAAGGCGTTTCAGGTTCGAGCAATCCTACTACATCGAGCCGCGACACGGCGAGCAGTCTTTGCGTCTGAAGGTGGGCCGGAATTTGATATCTGAAATCCGTCTCCCTTTGGGAGAGGGTAGGGTGAGGGCGTAGCGCAGAACATGAGAAAACTCTCTTCCCTCGTTACTGCCGGCTTCAATAAGAAAGAAACTAGGGAGTTGACGTTCCGTCGCTATGCCCTCACCCCAACCCTCTGCCAAAGGGAGAGGGAGACTCACCCCGCCATTCTTCGCCTTGCTGATTGATTTGGTCGAGCGCGTGCTGGAGTTCCTCGCGCTTCGCTTCGAGCACTTCGTCCGCAGCATCAGACGGAACGTAAATCGGCGGCGCGATGATCGCTCGCGCTCGCGTAAATGGCTTCGGCGTCTGAAAACCATCCCAGCTCTTCTTTGCTTCCCAAAACTTCCGCGCCGTAATCGTGAATGGCAGAATTGGATTGCCGGTCTTTTTCGCGAGCAGGACAGCTCCCATCTTGGCGACGTAACGCGGGCCTTTCGGGCCATCGATGGTAAAGGCCGTCGGACATCCAGCGCGCATCAGCCGCACCATCTCCACGACCGCTCCGGTGGCGCCACGCGTTGAAGAACCGCGCGCCGCGCCATAACCGAATCGTTGAATGAAGCGCGCGATATATTCGCCGTCGAAACTCCGCGAAGTCATGACGACTATGCGGCGGCGCCGCCAAAAATAAGTTGCAAGGAAGACGCGGTTATGCCAGAAAGTGTAGATCGGTATCTTATCGTCGCGCGATGCGGCTTCCCAATTATCCCAGCCTTCGATTTCAAATTTAATGGTGCGACCGATGAGTTTGATCAGCAGGAAGAAGACGAGATCGGCGGCGCGAATAAGCAGGCGATCCTTCAGCGAATACGAGGAGAGACTGGCGAACGTGTAGGCGCGATCGATATTGGACGTCGGTTGCATGCGCTGGTGCGGCGAAGAAAATTGAAAATTAGAAATTGAATGCAATTTGCAATTTCGGCTTATCAAGATCCCAAATCAATCATAAATGTCTGATTCGCCCGGCGGCCGCGTCTTCCAGCGGCGGTGAATCCACAGCCACTGATCGGGATAACGTCGCACGTATTTCTCTACGACGGAAGTAAGCGCCTGCGTCAGACGTCGCACGTCCTCCTCTTCATCGCCGCTGCGAACGATTTTGAGCGGCTCCTCAATTTTAAGTAAGAACCGTTGCTGTTCTCGATTCCACGGAGCGAAAACGGGCAGCACGTCTGAATTAGTGCGCAGAGCCAGTTTGGCCACCAGAAAGGTTGTCGAAGCTTTCACGCCAAAGAAGTCAACAAAGATTCCTTCGCGTTCCTGTGTATTCAAGTCAACCAGTATCCCGAGCGTGCCGCCGCTTTGCAGAATCCGAAAGATCTCGCGCGCGGCTGAGCGCTTGTCGATGGTTCGATTGCCAAGCTGGGTGCGCGCGCGATCGACCAGCGATTCCACTTTCGGATTATCGATCCGGCGCACGAGAAAGCTCAAAGGACGTCCGAATAGTGACAGGCCGAAACTGGAAAGCTCCCAAGCGCCAACATGTCCAGTGAACAGAATCACGCTACGTCCATTCGCGCGGGCCGCATCCAGATGCCCGACTCCTTCACATTCGATAATTCGCTTCAAAGCCGGTTGATTTGCTTGCGTAAAGTGGCTGAAAACTCCGAGCAGTCGTCCCAAGTTTTCGAAACAACCGCGCAGCAAATGGTTCCGCTCGGATGGCGCTAAATCGGGAAATGCCAATTCCAAATTTCGCCGGCCCGTACGACGGAGCCGGCCACCAAAATAGCACGCCACGGCCGCCATCTTTGCGCCCGTGAACATCGATATCCGCAGAGGCAACCACCCGAAAACCGCCAGCAGAGAACGAGCAAGCAGGTATTCGAAACTAATCTGTAGCTTGGATTTAATCATCAGTCGAAGCGATTTAGCGCTGAGTGTACAAAGCACCAAGCACAAAATACAAAGCACAACTCCGAGAATGGGCAAACCTTTACTCGTCACAACTCTGCGCGTTTGATATATTCTGCAACGCGTTCGGCGGTCATTTCGTATGGCAGATTAGGAAAGAGCCTTCGGCCCGTCTCTCCGCCGCTGAATTTTCAACTGATGATTAAGACCGCACAGGGAACGTGCAGCATTCTCGTTGTCGAAAACAGCGATGACTTCCGCGCCGGCCTCGCCGATGAACTGCGCCAACTGGGCCACACAGTGACCGCGGCAAGCGAGCGAAGCGAAGGGCTGGTCCTGGAAGACCGAGCCCAGTTCGATCTCTTAGTGAGCGATCTGGTCAATCAGGGATCGGCTACTGAGCCCGAGATCGTGCGGTCCTTCAAAATGGCTGTGACTAGCTCAGAGGCGAGGCGCGCGATCGCCGAGCTGCACGACATCATCGAGAAGACTTTTTCGTTCAAGCTGCGGCGTATCGATGCTGCTCAGCCGACCGATCAGATACGCGAGAAGATCGAACTGGAACTGCCTAGTAATCTGACTTTGATGAATGGCGTGCTTGAATATTTGGTCGACCGGGTGGCTCGACTGGGTTTGATCAAAGTCGAGCAGTCGAATTTGTTTGTCGCGCTGGATGAAGCTTTCGTCAATGCCGTCAAGCATGGCAATCGAAACGACACGACCAAACTGCTGCGCATCACGGCCGAGTTGTCAGCCCGCGAAGCAATCTTCACGGTCGAAGATGAAGGAGAAGGCTTCGACGTATGCGAGATTCCAGATCCGCGCGACTCGGCCAACCTATTCAAGTCGTCCGGGCGTGGCGTCCTGCTGATCTACAACATCATGGATGAGGTCGAGTACAGTGAACGGGGCACGCGGTTGAGGATGGTGAAACGTCCCGAAGGACTGCGTCCATGATTTTCCGAAATTGCAAATTGCAGCAAATTGCGAATTGCAATTGGAGATAATGGCCGTCTATTTGATATTTTTCATTTTGCAGCAATTTTCAACCTTCAATGTCGCCTTCGAATAGTAACCAAATTCGCGAATCCAGAACCTCTCGCCGCAAAGTTAGGTAATGTCCGACAAACTTCAGCCTGTCGATCTTGCGGGACAAACCAAAGCTTGTCTGAGATTTTGGCGCTGGTGGTTACCGCCTGCCGCGTTGTCTCTGATCCTCACCTTAGCTCTTGTCGATCCGTTCATCGGAGATTGGGACGCATTTGAATACACCCTCAGCGCGTTGCGTGGCACCCCTTCGTCGATGGCGCTGGGGCGAAGCCTCTTCATCTTTTACAATCACGCGCTCTATTTGTTTGCTCACACGCTCTTCGGCCTTCCGCCTCACAGAGCTTATTTGCTGTTCAAGTACGTAGTCGTTGCGCAAGGCGCGCTGGCGATCATAGCTTGTTGGGTATTAACTCACGATCTGACACGCTCGCGCCATGCAGCAACGATTGCAACTTTGCTGATCGCTTTCTCGCCGGTGTTCATTCTGTACAGCGGCCAGGTAATGACAGACGTACCGGCCCTGCTGTTAACGACGATCGCGCTAATCATTTATCTGCGCGGGCTCCGACAAAGAAATATCGTGTTAATGATGATTGGAGCAGCGCTACTTGGCGCGGGCGTGAACCTGCGCGAGACAGTTAGCTTCTATGCGCCGTGGTTGATATTCGCGCCCTTTGTTTGCGGATGGCCCGTAGACCGCAAAACCTTACTGTTGGTCGCGGCGTCGTCACTGATTTTTCTAATTTGCGCCAGCTCGGCTTTTGGATTCTGGTTTCTTGCCGATCCGAATTATCGCGCGGCCTGGTACGGCTGGCGAG
>QHXE01000280.1 GCA_003222835.1 Acidobacteriota bacterium
GACTCCGATCCAGGCCTTCGTCGATTCGCGAAACATGTTTGCCGATTTTCCGTCATCAGGATTTGCCGAATTAAGGTCGATGAACGTCTGCTCGCGGTTCTGGGCCATGAACCAGATCTTTTTGCTGTCCGGAAACCAGCCAACGCGCACAATCAATAAATCCTCCGCGGGATACTTGTAAATATCGACCCAATGAACGTCGCCGCCCCCGGCACTGACGACGCCGAGTTTCACGATCGGATTCGGATCGCCGGCCTTTGGATAGGGCGTCATTTCAAGATTCTGATCAAGCGGTATCTGATCGACTACGGGAAACTCGGGCACCGGATGTTCGTCGAGCCGAAGAAACGCGATGCGCGTTGAATCCGGGCTCCACCAGTACGCGCCAAAGTTCCCGCGGCCATAAAGCTCTTCCTGATAGACCCAGTCCAGCCGGCCATTTAAAAGTTTGTCAGTTCCGTCGCGCGTCAGCGCGCGCTCCCGCCGTTGCGTGCTCAAATCTTCGACATAGAGATTGTTCCCGCGGATGAAACTGACCATGCGCCCATCAGGGCTGAACGATTCGCCAATTTCTTCTTCCGGATTGCTGGTCAAACGAATCGCGCGCTCGCTGCTAAATTCGTAGTAGAAGAGATCGTTCGCGAAATTGATCATCACGCCCGTCTCACTCGGATTGAGTTGATACGAGGTTTGATTCGCCAGACGGTGGGCCTCATCTTTATTAATGCCGGGAAGCGAAGCAAACGCGGCTTCCATCCTGGCGGCGTCGTATAAGGGTTGCGACTTACCTGTAACCGCGTCGACTTTCAGCAGACGCGGCGAGGCATTTCGATCTCGGCTTACGACCATGTAATGCACGCCATCTTTCAACCAACGCGGATTCGCCGGCGTGCCGTTAAAATTGACTCGCTTCGCCGGATCGAAAATGTCGTCGATGGTGAGAAGTTTTTCTTGTCCGAGTGCTGATGGGCCAGCCGACAAGAAAAAGATGATTGCAAACAGAATTCTTTTTCGATTCTTCAAGTCTGTCTCCCTGATTGATTTGCTTCCGGCTCCAACTTGATGGTTGATCCGTTCGCGGCTCCGCCGCCCGATGTGCGGTAGTGTCTCCGACCTACCGGAAACTTGACGCCTGAATTTTTCCTCGGGCTACGCCCGCCTCCACCTGATCCGCTCCAGGTCAATAATCAGCGGCTCGTTCTCGTCGGCATGCCCATGCCAAATCCTCGCGCTGGACCAACGATAGTCAATTGCTTTCTCGACAATCCTGCCCGCACATGGATTCATATGGATATAGTTAATACCTTTGGTATAGCCCCAAGATTTAAGTTGAATCGCTTCCGGGAGGTCGGAGACGCTCCCGCACATCGGGCGGCAAAGCCGCAATTCGTCAGCAGATCACTCCGCGCGCGGTGTCATCTTCTTAATCGAAGGGGTCAGTAACGCCAGTATCAACGCCGCAGCCAACGTAATCGCTGAGAAGATCCCAAATCCGCGAACGAGCACCGACGCGCTGTTACCGGCAAACAATTTCGTCGTCAGGCCGGCGATATAGCTCCCAATCGAGATCGAAAGAAACCAAACGCCCATCATCAAGCCAACCATCCGCGCCGGCGAGAGTTTCGTTACCGTACTGAGACCGACCGGGCTCAGGCAAAGCTCGCCAACTGTTTGTAGAAAGTAAACGCCAACCAGCCAAAGAGGGCTAACTCGTCCGCCACCCGTGAGCATCGCCGCGATCGTCACGACCACAAAGGCTAATCCCGCAAACAGCAGACCGATAGTAAATTTTCCCGGACTGGATGGCTGGCGGTCACCCATCCTCTGCCACAATGCCGCAAACATCGGCGCCATGATGATGACAAAGATGGCGGGTACGGATTGGAACCAACTCGACGGATACCCCCAACCCAAGATCGTTGTGCGCGTGAGTCGATCGGCAAATAGCGTTAGACTGGACCCCGCCTGTTCGTAAGTCATCCAAAAAAGAATCGAGAAGACAAAGAGAATGAAAATGACCAGCACGCGCTTTAGCTCGTCGCCGTTCAAGAGTCTCGTAGTTCCAATTAGATAGCCCGCGAAGAAGCCAACGACGCACGGGAACAGAACCGAGATCAATCCTGCGTCGCTAAGGTAATAGCCCAGAGCGGTGCCGATAATGCCACCAAAGATCGCCAATCCGATCGTGATGTAATCAAAGCCGCCGTTCCCTGATCCAGATGACTCTTTGCGTGTTTCCGGCTTTGCGCCCACACCGCTCAAACGCTCACGTCCGACGATGTATTGGACCAACCCAAGCGTCATGCCCACACCGGCTGCGCCAAAGCCCCAATGCCACGTACTGTTTGGATTGAGCCCCATCGAAGCGATTAAGTTCTTGAACCATTGCGCCTGAGCCAGAAAGCCAACAACTATCGGCGAAAGAAAGGCGCCGAGATTGATACCCATGTAAAAAATTGAAAAGCCCGCGTCGCGCCGCTCGTCCTTTTGATGATACAACTGGCCGACCATCGCGCTGATGTTCGGCTTCAACAATCCGGTCCCGCATGCAATCAGAATCAAGCCCGCGTAGAAATTCGGGACCGTGTTAATGGCCATTGAATAATGGCCACACGCGATCACGATGCCGCCGATAAGCACCGCCCGGCGGGCGCCTAAAACCTTGTCTGCCAACCATCCGCCGATCAGCGGCAGATACCAGACCGAAGAGACATATGTCGCGTAAATTAATGCCGCATAACCTTCGGCGAAGTTCAAACCACCTTCGGCCAAACTCTTGGTCATGTAGAGCGTAAGGATTGCGCGCATGCCGTAATAGCTGAAGCGTTCCCACATCTCTGTGAAAAAAAGCGTCGAAAGTCCTCGCGGGTGACCAAAGAAGCCGCGATCGGCTGCGCCCGCCGGACTGGCTCCGGTGGCTTCAATCGGTGTGCTCATTTTGTACGGGTCCTCATTCGGAGTAAGTTGAAATAGTAAATCAATCGAAACCTTTGCGTGGAGAGTTGGGAGCATTCAGCCAGAAGCGCTGTAAGCGTGTCAAGCAAACTATCACTTGGGAGATTCGCTTGACATCTGGTATGACGATTGGTACTACTCAACCCATGAGCGTAGCGAAGGTAACCGTATCCATTGATAAGACACTGATCGAGAAGGTCGACCGTTTAGTGAACGCGAACGTTTTTCCGAACCGGAGCCAGGCGATTCAGGAGGCCGTCAGCGAAAAGCTTGGCCGAATCGATCGCGGCCGACTGGCAAAAGAATGCGCGAAGCTGGACAAAGAGTACGAACGAAAATTGGCCGACAAAGGCCTGGCATCCGAGGCGGATGAATGGCCAGAATTCTGAGAGGCGACATTTTCTGCGCCCACCTCGATCCCACCATTGGCCATGAACAATCAGGGCGGCGTCCGGTTCTTATCTTGAGCCATGAGGTTTTCAACCAACGTTCGGGTACCGTGATTGCCGCCGCGTTAACAAGTCAGCAACAGAAGGCTGGATTCCCGTTAACGCTTGAACTGACGACAACGGATTTGGCAAAGAAGGCTTGGGTGAAAATCAGTCAGATACGCACCTTGTCGACGAAACGGCTCGGAAGAAGAATTGGCCGGGCATCACTGGAAGAAATAGAATTGGTGATCGAAGGCTTGAATGAAATCATTGGCGCTTGATTTCATGCCGCGCTTGACAGTCTCGCCCGGCGGAGCGTATAACGTCCCTTGAAAACGTGGTGAGTTAAGGCGACTTGCGGCCACGCAAAACAATCGGCTAAACAGCTCGGCAAGTTCGCATAGGACGAACCGAAAACTTCAGATGGACTTGAAGTCCCGCGCTGTTTAGCGCGGGATTTTTCATTCTTCGTGCTTGGTACTTTGTGCTTTGTGTTTGCGAGTGCGCGGTAAATGGAAATTACTGAAGTTTTGATAGACGACAAAGGGTGAATTCAACTTACAAGTGCAACAGTTGAATTCGTTTTCGCTCCAGAGGAGTGCGATGTTTATAGCTACGAGCAAACGCCCAAAGATCTCGCTCCGTTAGGAGCGAAACCCGGCAGGATCTTCGCCGAGGCAGGCGAAAGCGATTGCGCTCGTACCGAGCTTCGGAGTAAAGAAACGACCGCTAGGCTATAAATATCTCACCCCTCTGGGGCGAAGCGACAAACAATGTTCCGTAGCACTTCCAACTTGAATTCGCAAAGTAGAAAGCACCAAGTACAAAGTACAAACTGTCTATGCACAACTTCCGAGAACTAATCGAATCCGACCGCGCTTATATCTTTGATGGCGCGATGGGCACGATGCTCTATTCAAAAGGCATCTACATCAACCGCTCATACGACGAGTTGAATCTGGTCGCCGCCGATCTGGTCCGCGAAGTTCACTCTGAATACGTCCGCGCCGGCGCTGAAATCATTGAGACAAATACTTTCGGCGCGACGGCAAATAAGCTTCAGCCCTATGGTTTGGAAGGCAGTCTGCGCGAAATCAACATCAGGGCCGCACAGATCGCGCGCGAAGCCGCCGGAGATCGCGTGTTTGTAGCCGGCGCCGTCGGTCCGCTCGG
>QHXE01000281.1 GCA_003222835.1 Acidobacteriota bacterium
CTGTTCGTGTACGCGCGAGGAAGATCGCCCCACCAGCGTCGCGCATCAGGAAGAGTAAAATCGACAAAGACACTGTCGCCGGGCCAGACTCTCGGAATGAATAGTTGACCGTTCTTGCGATGCTGAAAGTAATTGTTTTCTGTGCCTTGATCGAAAACGTAGTAACGTTGATCCTGCGGTGCAATTTCAGGCTTTGCTGAATTCATTGGCCCGACGCTTGACCCGGGCGGTTGATATTTAACGCCCGGATCGACAATCACGACCGTTTTGACGCCTTGCTTGCCTAGTTTCTCGATTAAGCCTTTCGGATCGGGAAATCGACTCGTGTCGAACGTGAACACACGATATTCATTCATGTAATGGATGTCGAAGTAGATGACGTCAAGCGGAAGATCGCGCTGGCGGTACTGCCGCACCACTTCTTCGACGACCGATTCCGGATAGTAACTATAGCGACACTGCTGCACGCCCAGCGACCAAAGCGGCGTCATCGGCATATGGCCGGTCAGATCAGCATAGCGGCTGAGAATCTTTTTGATCGATGGCCCATAGAAAAAATAGTAGTTAAGTTCGCCGCCTTCCGCTCCGAACCAAATGCGTTCCTGAGACAAGCGGCCGAAGTCGAAATAGCTCCGATAGCTGTTATCAAAGAAGATTCCGTAGGCCGCGCTGTTCTGCAACCCGATATAAAAAGGAATTGTTTGATAGATAGGATCGCGCCCTTCGGTATAGCCGGGCGTGTCGGAATTCCAGTTCACGAAAAAGCCGCGACGCTTGTCTAGTCCCGCAGCCTTCTCGCCAAGGCCATAAAAATGTTCGTCGAACCCTAACTTCTTCGCAGCCGCAACGAACATTCCCGCTGCCGGATCGAACTGAATCTTCGCGAGAGTTCCCTTACCGTCATAAGCCATCGGCTGTTGATCGGCATTAATCGTTTGGTGAGTTCGCGCGTCTCGAAAATCGATCAGCAACGGTGACCGATGCACAACGACTTCGAGTTCACTGGTCGCAATCGTGATCGCCTCGGCGGACTCGGTTAGCGTCCACTGAGGCGTCGCCCAATCTTCTTTAGCGATGGCCCAGGAATGATCTCTTGTGGGAATTGCTTTCGTGAACGAGGCGCGCACGCGAACCAAATCCGGCGCGAGCACGGTCAAATTAACCTGCGAATTATCTCGACAGTTGAGCCTGATGCCTTTCTCTGTTTTCACAAATCCGGTAACGGGGCCGATCTTTTCCAGGCTCGAAACGTCAACCTCCTGGGCCGAGATAACCGAGACCAGTGTTAACAAAAAAAGAAAAGCCGTTGCGAGTGTCCTCAACATAAAGACCATAATGTTTCTAACTCTCTTCGAGATATGGTGAGCTTTGAGAATTCCCGCAAAATCCCAATCGCGTCGGCGCGGGTGCCACTTGTTCACTTAAGTCCCCGATGAAAGATGCGATAGCCCCACGCATCCAAAAATAAAGTTGGCAACGCATTGATACGAGCGCGCGCCATGCGTTCAGGCGCAGGAGCATCCGGCGGCAATGGCGGACCGACATCCGGAGTGATGTCGGTGAAGCCTGCGCCATTGGCAATCTCGATCGATCCATTGAAAGGCCGATTGGAAAAATTGATCGCGACCAAGACTTCTTCATCGTTGCTGGGTCGAAGATAGGTAACGACGCGAGCCTCGTCGGAATTGCGCAACCACTCAAGCGAACCGCGTCGCAACGCATCGTTCGCTTTTCGCAACGCAATCATTTGTCTATAGAAGCGCGGAAATTCCGGCCGGCGCTCGGCAGTCGGCCAAAACACCGGCAGCTTTTCAAACAATGCCGGCGCGCCTGACTCAGTCGTGTCACCGACTTCCATTCCATTATAAATCAACGGCACGCCGTCAAGCGTGAACATCAGCGCGGAGGCTGCGAGCGCTGCCGGCTCGCCGAATCGCGCAATCGCCCTACGCTCATCGTGGTTGTCCGAGAAGCGCATGTGTAACGCGCCCCGCGGCCAGCGCCTTATCTCTTCTTCCCACGCAGCCCGTAAGTCAGAGGCGCGGCCGCGGCCTTGCAATGCCTCAGTCAATGCGTTGTGCAGCGGCCACGAATAATCAAGCTCGAACGCCTTAACTTCCAAATCGGGCTTGTGACCTTCGGCCAGCATAAAAATGTCGGGCTTGATTTTGTCCAGCTCGGCGCGCGCATCGTCCCAAAAATCAGTCGGGACGTCTTCCGCAACGTCGCAGCGAAACCCGTCCGTGTCGAATTCGCGAATCCAATACTTGAGCATGTTCGTCATGTATTCGCGCAATTTAGGATTCGCGTAATTGAGTTTCGCGACATCGAACCAGTCGTGCGGGTAAGAGATCTTTCCATTCGCATCACGTGCGTAAAAGTCCGGCCACTTCATCATCACGCTGTCCCAAGAAGTATGGTTTGCAACGATGTCGATGACGACTTTCATCCCTCGTTGGTGCGCCGCACTGATCAGACGTTTCAGATCGTCCTTCGATCCATAGTCAGGATTGATTGCGTAGTAGTCGCGCACAGCGTAGGGACTGCCGATGGTTCCCTTTTTCTTTTCCTGTCCGATCGGATGGATCGGCATCAACCATAGAATCGTCACGCCGAGTTCCTGCAACCGATCGAGTTGCGCCGTGATGCCGTTGAAATTTCCTTCCTGCGAAAAGTCGCGCGGATAGATTTCGTAGATCACTCCATCGCGCACCCATTCACGCGACGCACGAGCATTAAGTTTCGAGATGTCTCGCGACGGCTCCTGGGCCAGCGCGGCATTCGATAAGACGGCTGCGATCAGCAGGCAACGAAGAACTCTCGGCGATTTAGGGTTTGCTCGGATTGGCTTGATCATATCTCTGTGCGACGGTCACTTCCCTGCATCTTTGCGCCCTTGCAGGGGACAGTTTCAGGCAAAGGCGCAAAGCCCGCAAAGATCCTATTCCTCATCAATCAATCCCGTACTCGGCGTCGGTTGGGCCGACTCCGGCAGATTAAGTAAGGCATGTTCATCAGCATTGATTACGGCTTCGATAGTGCCGCCTCTTTCCGCTACATCACGAACCAACAAGACACTGATTGCCGCCAGCGTCAGGAAAACTCCGCCGGCCATCACTACATAAATTGCTGAGTTCGGATTGTCGGGTCCGAAGGCTGTGCGAATGACTGGGCCGAACGCGAATGAAGCTATTATCTCCGGAATCACAATGAAAAAATTGAAGATGCCCATGTAAACGCCCATCCGCGCTCCCGGTATCGCGCCTGAAAGAATTGCGTAAGGCATGGCCAGAATTGAAGCCCACGCAATGCCCACGCCAACCATCGTTAGGAGCAGAATGCTCTTGTCGTGGATGAAGTAAACTGAGAGCAATCCAATCGCGCCACAAAGAAGCGAGATGGCATGCACGATTTTTCTGCTTGTGATCTTGGCCAAAGGCGGCAGCAAGAAGGCCACCGCGAAACAAGTGATCGAGTAGATCGCAAAAGCATTGCCGCCCCATGCCTGACCATCGGTGAAGCGCGGATCCTTTTCACTCGTCGCGCCAAACACGTGATATGAAGTCATCAAGCCAAAAAACATCCACATACAGAAGAGACCAAGCCAGGTGAAAAACTGCACGACCGCCAGTTGCTTCATCGTGGCAGGCATTTCGCGCAGCGCGGAAGCGACTTCCGAAACGGTCGCGCTGATACCTTTGCGTTCTTTCCGCTGGCGATCGAACTCAGCCATGTTCTCTGGCGGAAATTCTTTGGTGGTAATCACTGTCCAGAGCACGCAAATCAAGAACGCCACGGCGCCAATCTTGAACGAATAGCTAACGCTAGCCGGGATGAGCGGAGCAGTTGATGAGTTGGCGTTGACGGTGCGGTCATCGACATGCAGACGCCGGAAGATGTAGGGCAAAACATTCGCGAGCGTTGCACCCACGCCGATGAAAAAACTCTGCATTGCAAAGCCTGCTGTTCGCTGGTCGACGCTGAGCTTATCCGCTACGAAAGCGCGAAAAGGTTCCATGCTCACGTTAATGTTGGCATCGAGAATCCAAAGCAGTCCCGCAGCCATCCATAACGCCGACGAATCCGGCATGAAGAAAAGCGCGATGCTGGCGAGGATCGCGCCAGTGAGAAAGTAGGGACGACGACGGCCCAGGCGATTCCATGTCCGATCACTCATCGATCCGATAATTGGCTGAATGAGCAAACCAGTGACCGGACCAGCTAACCACAGAATCGGCACCTGCTCTGGCTTTGCGCCCAGGTAAGTGTAAATGCCGCTCATGTTCGCAAGTTGCAATCCCCAGCCGAATTGAATGCCGAGAAACCCAAAACTCATGTTCCAGATCTGCCAGAAACTCAAGCGTGGTTTTTGCATCTTGTCCTCAACCTTGGTTCGTAAAAAACAAACGTTTCGTTTAGAAGCCCGGACTTGTCCGGCTTGCTGAGGGGCGAACGAGTCCGCCCTCTAAACACATCTACGCTGCGTAGATACTTAGGTCTTCGAGTATGACCTCACGATCCAGCGACAGCGCATACATCAAA
>QHXE01000282.1 GCA_003222835.1 Acidobacteriota bacterium
GTTGCATCACGCCGCGCAGGTTCGTCTCCAACACTTTGTCCCAACCATCTTCAGTAATCTGATCGACCGTCTCGGGAACCGCCAATCCCGAATTATTAACGATCACATCGAGTGAGCGCCACCGATCAATAACGTCCGTCACCAGAGAATCGATTTGCCCACGATCGCGTAGGTCCAGCGGGTGGACAAACACGCGTTCAGCGTCACACTTCTGATTCAATTCTTCCGCCGTTCGCCTAAGAATTTCTTCTCGCCGCGATGCGATGACAACGCGGGCGCCCGCGGTCGCAAGCGCTTCGGCGAGCGCTCGCCCGATACCCGTGCCGCCGCCGGTTACCAATGCCACCTGCTCGCTGAAATGCTTGGTTTTAGGCATCGCTACTTCACTACGAGAATCGCGGCCGAAC
>QHXE01000102.1 GCA_003222835.1 Acidobacteriota bacterium
CCAATGTTCGATTCATGGCTAGAATTTGCTCTCCTCAATGCGCACCAGCCCGTTGTCCGTGCCCACGTAGATGTATCCGTTGCCTTCGGCAAGCGCTGTCACATTCGCGGAAGGCAAACCGTCCGTAACCACCGTCCAGCGCTCTTTCTCGCGGTCGTAAACGTAGAGTCCTTGATCCAGGCTTCCCGCGAAAACGTGGTCCTTGGTTACCAGCATCGCGTTGGGATTAATCTCGGTCGCAGTGGTCACATTTTGGTACGCGTGGAACTTTCCCGTGCTGTCGAGTCCCATCACGCCGCTCCCATAAGTTCCAATCATCCATTCGTCGCCCACCCGCGCGACCGCAGTAATCCAGTTCTGCTTCAATCCGGAATTCCCTGCCGTGAAATTTGCTCTTACGAATCCCTTTTCGACTGCGGAAAGTCCACCCAGCGTCCCCACCAACAGATCGTCGCCCGCCACTGCCAGCGCGTAGACATGGTTGTTCACGAGTCCATGAAAGCTGTACATGCTGCGGGCGCCTTCAGCGTCCAGAAACGTGATGCCCGCGGGAGTCGCAATGGCTAATCCGTCGTGGTAAGGCACCACGTCCGTGACGTGCTCGGCTATCAAGCCGTCCGCTGTTCCTAAAACCTGCTCCGGCTTCCCACTTGCTCCGAAGCGCACCAAACCGTTCGCGGTCGCTACTTCCACCGCGCCGCTCTTCGTATCCGGCCAAATGCGATTGACGCAAAAAACGTGCTCATTCTCGATGTGCGCCGGGCGCGCCGGTCCGTCCGGCAGAACGTCGAGGCCGTGGTCGAAGTAGCCAACCCACAGTTGGCCATTGGCGTCGCCCGCCAAAGCGGATATGTTGCGGTCGCTCAGAACCGCGGGTCGCGGCTTGAGCACTTCCTGCCACCCAAAGCCATTCGCCTTGACCTGGAAAATACCATTGCGCGTGAGGACCATTACTCCTTGCTCAGTTCCCTGGATTTGCCGGACCTCCTCTGCACCCATGCCGACGCCGTCCCGAGACGCGGAATGCCGAAGATTCGAGGCAAGCGGCGCGCGAACGACGCCTTGATCCTCCGAACCAATCCACAACTCGTTGCCCTCAACATGGAGGCAGGTCACCAGGACACCGTTGGCCAACACGCCTGAAAAGCGGCCCCCATCAAACTCCGCTACACCCAGCGGCGTTCCGACATAAGCCTTATCCCCTGCCAACGTGATGGCTTGCACCTGCCGATCCGGGAGCCCCTGTTCCTCCGCAAACACATCCGTCGTTCCGGCATGCCAGTGCCGGACTCCCCCATCCAGCGTTCCAACCCACAAATCCACGTCGGAGCCCGCCAGCGCCTGGACATACAAATGGCCCAGCGTGGGATGCAATTCCTGAATGGTCTTTCCGTCATAGACCAATACCCCGCGTTTTTTCGTGCCAATGAGCAGGTGTCCGCTCGTAACCGGCAGGATCGTGGTCACCGCGCGCACCTCCGCGTCCGCGGAATAGATTTGCCGGAACTTCTGTCCGTCGAACAGCAGAATGCCTTGGCCTGCGGTGGCCAGGATTAATTCGGGCTGCGTTGCTCCTGCGACTTGTCCAACCGCAGCTGCCACTAAAGGCGAGGCTGGCAAGTCCCGCCCGGCGGAGAATTCACGCACAAGATTGCCGCGCAAGTCGTATTGCAGCAGACCTGCAGGTCCTGCGACGTACAAGCTGTCCTGGAAGTGCGCTACCTGCGCGAAAACTTCCGGCGAACGCACCGACTCAAAATTAAGGTTTTGCTTGGGAGAAAATGGCCGCACCGCAAAGGCCAACTCGCGCTCCGCTCGAAGTTCCTGCTTCGAAAGCTTGAGTGCCCGCGAAACCTGCCACAGGACAACGCCGCCCAAAAAACCAGCGGCCACTATCGCCAATCCGCCTATCCACCACCATCGCCGCCCGCCGAGAGAGACCATGATTCCTCTTCGAGTTACCAACACTGGAACGCCGATTCCGACACAAATCTTGCAGGAAGAGTTCCATCTGCTTTCTTCGAGGTTTGACTACATCTTGCTTGAATCTTAGGCGGGCTGTCGTGTTCGCGAAGAAACGCTGTGTCCTAAATCTTACACAATTAACCGGAATGCCTATGGGTCGAGAGTCCGTCGAGGCTCGCGCGCGGCAGGCACTGCAAGAAGCGATGTATCGGTCGAGAACATTCAGAGCTTCATGAAAAACGCGGCCCGTTCGCTCTTTCGATCTGGCGACCGAGGCTCAACGAACTGGCAGATGATTGTTGGCAACATCGGCTGGCGAATTCGCCGACGTACTTCCTGAACTACCTTTGGCAATGATAGACAGCATTGTCGTAACCCTTCCGCCGGGAGTGCAGACCAATGAGAGTCGGAATGTGAGATGTGCTGCCTCGCGATCCTCTGGTGCAATGCCAAGAAGTCACTCGAATAGCGCCGGTCCTCGAAGGGCTGCAACGGTTTCCTAGACCGTTGCACGGGAGAAACAGCGGTCAGCACGAAGCGTGGGTTTGAATCGCCGACCTCGTGGTTCAATGCAGGAGATATCCAATGCCGAATCCTACATCTGAAGCCTCGCGGGCTTCTGATCTTGACGACGATCAGGGATCGAATCTTCGAAGTATCTGCTTAAGTCGCTTGTTTGCAACGCTTACGAGATTTCGACCGGTGACGCGCGACCGACATTTCTCGAAAAAAAGGCACGGATTTGGGTGGATCTGGAAAAAATGGAAAATTAAGCCGCGGCCTAAGTGCTTTGTTTTCTGGAGCGGGCGATGGGAATCGAACCCTACGCCCCAAGTGATAACACGTAACTTATTGATTCTAAAAAGAGCATAAGGAACACAAGGTGCATAAAGTGCAGGATCGTAGCACAAATTTAGCACGAAACATGGAGTCGGAGTGCATCGAACGAATTGAACGGCTCGAGTTCGGAAGAGTCGTGCCGGATCCGATTGTGGCCCGGCATCTCTCTCGTAAGGGTGATCACACGCTGTCCGCCGTTCACCCTCGGGCATCCGAGACTACCGATTCAGGTCGCACGATTAGCGGCAAACCGTGCCAACCGCGAGGTACAGATGCTCGACAAACAAACGCGTGGCGCCATTCTTGTGCTCCGGAGGAAAGGGCACAGTCTGCGTCTCATCTCACGCCTTCTCTCTTTGAGCCGCCAAACCGTAAAGAAA
This sequence comes from Acidobacteriota bacterium, assembly GCA_003222835.1. The sequence continues at coordinate 3,186 of QHXE01000102.1, forward strand.
GTCATAAAAATCGGTTCGGACGTGCCTCCAGTCATCCATCGTCTAGGTAAACTCGACGCCCACCATGAACGAATCGCGCAGATGCTGGCGGAATTTGACGGAAGCGTTGTCAAAGTACGTCGGGAACTGGCCGATGCCGGTATGAGCGTCGGATACTCAACACTAACTCGTTTCTGCCGGAAGAATTACCTGTTGGACGGTTTCCGAGCTCCCAGACGCTCCGTCGAGGCGACACGACAATGGTTGCTGGAGCTGGTACACGGAGCATATGGCGGGGAACGCTTTCACTCCCGGCTTCCTTGTACTGCTGATCTCCAATTCCTGCTTTCCAAACTGAAACATGGCCGATCCCGAGATCGTAAGAAAGCGGCTACCATTCTCGCCAGAAAACGAGGCATTTCGAATTTCCTGATCGCAGAGGCACTTCGGTCTTCACGCAAAACTACACGGCGATACTACAAGATGTATCTTGAAGCCGGGCCGGAAAAGCTGTTCGCCTGGAATACGACTCGGCACATCGGTATCGAAGCCCGGTATTGCGAGCGAACAAAACGCATCTTCGAAATCTTCCACCATAAGCCAACCGCCTTCGGCATCAACCGCACGAATTGGACGCACTCCGCACTCCTTAAAGCCTATGAGAAGTCATATGGCGAGGTTATCTCCCGATGCACTCTTGTCAGAATACTGCGGCGTGCTGGTTTCAAGTGGAGAAAGGCGCGACGAGTGCTTACCAGCCCGGATCCTCGTTACCACGAAAAGCTCGAGCTGTTGTTGAACACATTGCACCACCTTGGTGCGAATGAAATGTTTTTCTTCCTCGATGAGTGGGGGCCGACACAAGTCAGGAAGCGGGGAGGAAAGGCATATCGGAACGAGCATGTAACGATTCCTCGTCACCAAGTTTCTCGCGGCAATGTGTCGTTGGTTGCCGCGCTGAGCGCCACAACAAATCAGGTAACATGGCACTTTCTCGAATCAAAGGATTCACATGCCATGATGGACATGATCGAAGTCTTGTACAACCAGTACCACACAAAAGCGAAGCTCTATATCACATGGGACGCCGTCGTATGGCACAATTCCGGTCCGCTCCTTGAAGCGTTGGATCAGTTCAACGATGAAACCAAAGCGTTTTCGGTTGGGCCGACTATCGAACTGGTGCCGCTTCCGACATCCGCACAGTTTCTCAATGTGATTGAGGGAGTTTTGAGCGGAATGACGCGAGCCGTCATCAATAACTCCGACTACTCTGACGCAGCTGAAATGAAGCAGGCGATCTCAAGGCACCTTGTGGAGAGGAATGAGCATTTCAGAGACAACCCCAGGCGAGCCGGCAAGAAAATCTGGGAACTTGATTTCTTTGAAGATTTCGATGCACTTCGAGCCGGGAACTACAAGGAGAGGTAGACACTCCAAGGCGATACTTCAACGCGTAACAGCTCTCAATAACGCACAAGCCATCCGATGGCAGACCTCGTCGCCATGTTCTTTTTTTCGATGTCGGAGCTCCGAAGGCCCGCGAGGTATATCCGCTGGCCATCATGTTCCGCGTAACCTCGTGCGATGGACTCCTGTCGAAAACGATCAAGCCATTCGAAGAGGACCGGGTACCGGACCTGCAAACTTGCCCTAATTCTCATCGCCCTTTCAGGACTGATAAGGAAACGGCGGCACATGGCCGCATTCGGAAGGCCAATAGCAATGGAGAGCAGCACCTCCCCATGTTCCATGCCTTCGAGCGATGGCTCCCCGGAACACCGGAAATCGGATCGCGCGCAACGGGTTAGTTCCGTGCGCAGAGCTTCATCTTTCGTGATCTCCTGCAACCTTCGCAATGCCTGCTTGGTGTTCGGATAGTCTTGGCTTAAGAGTGCGTCCTTTACCGCATTAGCTCGCAATGCTTCGTCGAGATTTGGGCTCGCCGAGGTTGCACTCATGTGCGGTACACGCAGCTGACTAAACAGCGAAAAAACCCTTCCTCTTCTCGCTGCATTCTGAATTGCCTCGAGTTCACGCAGGCGCTTACGAACTCTCTTGTACTTTACAATCTGCTCGATGAGCCGATGACGCCACGCAAGCTGTTCCATCTCGGACTGCGTTAGCGATCGAGACGTTATCCATTCCCGTAAGGCTTCAACCCTTCTCAGGGCATCCGAAGTCACCTTCCGGGAATCCAGATCGAATTCGCAGCCTGCCGCCTCCTCCAGAAGCGGATTTATCGCTATCCCGATCTTCTTTACATCTATTCGGACACCCTCAAATTCCATTTCCGCAAGCTTCGCCAACACCTGCATTCTGACCCTTAGGAAGTTGTCTTCCAACTGACGATTCCGAAGCTCTACGTTCAAACGATGGAATAACCGCAGCGACATATCGGCGTCGGTGCACGCATGTTCGACGAGATCTTTGAACGGAACGTCGAGGAATGTCTGCTCTTTTTCGATGATTTCGCTGTACCGTTTGATCTTTGTTCCTAATAACCTCCGAGAGACATCACCAAGGTTAAAAAAGTCCCAGTCGCCGAAGCAGTCGCCAGCCGCCAACATCGTGTCGAAATGGATGTTTCGCAGGCGCATTCCGTGTTTCCGCAAAATCAGGTAGTCAAACTTGATGTTGTGTCCAACAAATTTTGTCTTGACCCTGAATAGTTTATTGAGCCGAGTTCGAACTTCGTCTTGAGATACCCGATCTAGATCCGACTGAATGAGGGGTACATAAACGGCCTGCCTCTCCCTGACAGAGAACGCAACGCCGTAGAGCACCGCATTCCTCGGATCTCTGTCGCTGGCCTCAGTGTCCAAAGCGCATATCTCTGCGGCCTTGACCATGTTCTGGAGTTCATCCAATTCCGCCGGCGTGCGGGCAGCCCTGTAATCCGGCCGTGTAGGATTCTCTTCGGCTCTCACCAGCTCCTGCTCGGGCAAAGGGAGAAGGCGAATCAGCGACCAGAATCCATACTCCTTCAAGGCGGAAGCGGCAGATTCCACATCTTCGATAAAGTTCGTTTCCCCATACCTGCCTTTCAGGTCCCCAAGAGATGGCAACCTGAATTGGAGTTCACGGCAGCGTTCACGGATGGCATCACCCCTCATAGCCAGCTTGCGCCCAACTTGTCCGAGATCTCCCGCTGCGGCTTTGGTCAAAACAGTTTCGAGAGTCCCGTGTACTTCGAGGATGCGCACAGCCTGTCTTTGTGTGAGCACCGGATCGCGTCCGTTCTTCTCGATCAACGCGAGCAAAAATGGCACTTGACTAGGGCTGACGCCGAGCTGGTCTTTTATAGAGGTCATTGTCACGACATCCAGCTCACCGCCCTTCTTCGGAAGAATGACACCACACCGATGAGTGATGAGCTGAAACATCGCTTTGTTCCCTGTTATGATCCAGGCGCAGTGCGCCGCCAGAGCAGCACAGAGATCTCCCACTCGCACACCATTCGTGTACAGGACCGGCACGCGAAGCCGCTTCAACAAATCTACGGTGTCAGAAACAAGCGGCCCAGGCACGCAAGATCCAGTATCGCCGATGACGATGAGAGCCTTTCGCATGCCAAGTTGCTTGCGCAAGCGCATCAAGTCACGAACAAATCCAAATAGCATTGTCGTGTCACGGCCACCCGAATCGTACAAAAGTGGAGCGCCATGAAAGGTATTGTGGCTCGTCTCGAGTAGAAATGTGGAGTCTATGACGAACAGGCTGTCGGCCATAGCGCATTACCATTCACGATAGTTTCCGGAGTTCAGGTTCTCCATGTCCTGAAAGAAATCGATCTCCCAAATCTTTTTCCCGGCGCGCTTCGGATTGTCACGGAAATAATCATTGCGCTCGACGAAGTGTCTTGAAATGGCTGTCTTCATTTCATCTTCAGATTGATAATCTGAATGATGGATCACGGCTTTCTTCATCCCGCTGAACACCGCCTCGATTACATCCAAGAACTGAGAGGACGTTGGGAGCGGAACGAGATGAATAGTAGGACCGAAACCTGACGAGGTGGTTTCGACGTTAAACGCATCGAGCCACTCCACAAGCAATCCTGATTTGTGCCAGGAAGCGGCATCCCAGGTCAAATAGATCCGGATCGTGAACGGATACCGATTGAACAGAATCTCAATTAGATCGATCATCGCCTGCGTATCTTTTGCGGTGGAATGGAATAGAGCCAGCTCACCTGGTTCGTCGTCGCGTTCAACGCTCCTGACATGATCACCGAGCCCTTGTTCGGTTGTTCCTGTGGGACGGTGTGTACGTCCCTCTCGTGAACAATCCCACGACCGCCGTATTTCTTCACTCTCAGCGGACCCAGTTCATCAATGAAGAAGAAGAGCTCGTTTGGCTGAAGATTTCGAAGAGTGGTCAGAACTAGATCTACCTTTTCTCGATACTCGGGATCAGGGCTGGAGAGCACTCGACGTGCTTTCTTGATCTTGTAGCCAGCTTTCTGGAGGATGCGACCGACAGTGGCTTTTGAAATCGTCTCTTCGTAACACTGCTTGTACGCGGTTGCCAAAGAAGCATGATTCCAACTGGCCCGGTTGATTCCGTAAGCTTGAGGCCGGCTGTGAATCAGACCAAGAACCCTCACTCTCTTTCGTTCAAGGGCAACCCCCTTTTTTCCTGGAGATCTCTTTTTCCGCGGACGATTGAGCCCCGCCAATCCTTGATGGTTGTAGATCGTTATCCACTCTCGGATCGCATCAACCGGCAACTCTACCTTCTTGGCTATTTCTTCGAGGATAAGGCTGCGGTTATCCAGAATGGTGACGGCCTTTTGCCAGAGACGCTTATCGTTGGATTCTCGCCACTTAACAAGTTGCAGCTTGTCTTCTTGACGCACGAAGCGAATGCGCCATCGATCTTTCGGGCGTCCTGGGGAATCTACTGTAGGTAGCCGACTCCGAGCAGCGGAGGCAGCGTGTCTCGAAAAAACCCCAGGATATTGAAGGATGTTCTTGCCTCGGTAGGAAAGGGCGCGGGGTGCTGAAGAACACTTCCAGGTAATGGAATATATTGCGATGACGGCAAGGCGAAACGTATACAATTCGCCGAAGTCAAAGATGAATTCGAATGAATCCCCTCTGGTGAGATCGATCAGGTGCATTGGGATCGCGCAGGAAACGCACGGCTCCTTCGCGTCAACAATGTAATCGTCATCATTGCCAAAATTCACGTAGCAGCAATTCTTGATCTTGAATTCATACAGGTGATCCTCGGACCAGCCCAGGATCTCTAGTATTATCGCGGCAAGTTGTTCGAGGGTTGTCTTGTCCGCGATCTCAAAGTCTCGATACCAATTCGGATGTAGGAATTCGGGATCTCTCGGGCATTGACCTCTGTATTGTATGCGGAGTTTGAGGATCTGTGAGGTGCGCCATTTCCGCTTTCTCGATTTTCCTTCGACGTGAATCGGCCCGTTCGATTGTACATCGGTGCCCATGTTCGGCAGCCTGGGAAGCATCGAACCTTGTGATCCTTATAATAGTGACAGAAAGCAGAGGGTTGCTATGTCATCTCGCACGATTCTGCGCCGCCGACTTGAATTCGTCAATTGTTGAATCCCGAGAAGGACTCACAATGCTGCGCCGAGTCGAAACGGTCGGCGCCACGCAAGGCTTACCTTTTCTGCGCCGGCTATCGGCGAAGGCGCGGGTCCTTCTCCCCCGAACACAGGAAATCAAGTTGGCGGCCAGACGCCACCTGGTTCCCTTCAGATCCTCCGGTGGCGGCCAAACCGCTCGCCGGCTGCCCGGAGCCAACACTTTGTGGGGCATTTTAGAAACGCATTGAACAGATCAGAGGAAATTCTCATGGAAGGAGGTATGCCTTTCTTTCAATTCTGTGCCTCGAATCCTCGGCGGGAAGCTGGCTGTAGCCTTGTGTGGGATCAGCGAGTCGGA
>QHXE01000103.1 GCA_003222835.1 Acidobacteriota bacterium
CGTAACGATCAGCCGGGCGATACCAATAGCGCTCGTCAAAGTACTGCTGAAGCCAAGGCGTGCCATCGAAGCGCTTGCCATGAATGGCTTGAATCTCAGCCGCCAACACTGTCCACTCGGCATTGGTGTGCTGGCCAAACTTTTTCCGCGTTAGGGCTCGGTCCTGGTAGAGGCGCATGTCACCAGGTTGCACGGTATCGTGCTTGCGCGCTTCAGCAAGACGAATGACATCCAGGTTGGCACGCTCGGTATCATTCAGGGCTGAATTCTGAAAGTTCGCATTGGCTTTGTACCAGGAACGCGATTCGAGGTAACGGCGAATGTCCGCGTCTTTGAATACACGGCCGTGCTTGCCAAAGACAATGCCGCGTACCAGCTTGAGATCATCGATGGATAATGCGGCAATGTCAGCCGGAGCAATAGTCTTGCGGGTGAAATTAAAATTCTCCCAATCCTTCACTGTCGCGTATTCGTCTTGTGCGTGGGCAACGGAAGCCGAAACGAAAACGAGCAATAGAAGCGGAAGAAGCAAACGAGCAAAGTTGAAAGGGGATGTCATAGGTTGAACCTTTCTCAGCGTAGAGACGAAGCTAACGAGTATTTTTGCGATCAGGAATGCAAGGGCAATTAATTATGACAGCGCCGTTGACGAGGCTTTGGTCCTCTGCCTGCCAAGCCACACAAATGGGGCTCAGGAATTCAGGCCGTTTCCCCAACCCAGGCGTGAACGCCTGAGCTAGAGAAAAACGCAGGCTCACATTCTTGAGCTACGCTATCCGAAAATGTCACGGACTTTATCAACCAGCCTCTTGTCTTCCAGGTCCGGCGTTTCGATCTTCGCTAACTGTTCCAGAAGCTTTCGTTGTTCGCGCGTCAACATCGTGGGAGTTACGACTGAAACTGCGACAAAAAGATCGCCGCGGCCACGGCCACCCAGAACCGGCATTCCCTTACCGCGCACGCGAAAGACGGTTCCCGTTTGCGTACCCGCAGGAATTTTAAGCGCCTGCTCGTTATCGAGCGTCTTCACCTGCATTTCAGATCCGAGAGCAGCCTGCGCGAATGTGATCGGGACCGAGGCGTAGAGATTGTTCCCCTGACGCTCGAACTGTTCGTGCTCGGCAACATGGATGACGACATATAGATCACCTGCAGGTCCGCCGTACGCGCCTGATTCGCCTTCGCTCTGAAGCCTCAATCTCGATCCAGTTTCGACGCCGGCCGGAATCTTGACTTCCATCGACTTCTCACGCTCGACGCGGCCGGCGCCGCCACAACTCTCGCAGGGTGAGGTGATCACCTGGCCAGCGCCGCGGCAAGCGCTGCATGTACGAGAGACCGAGAAGAAGCCTTGCTGAAAGCGGACCTGTCCGGCGCCTTCGCACGCGCGACAAGTCTCAGGCTTCGTGCCCGGAGCAGCCCCAGAACCGCTGCAAGTCTCGCACATCTCGAGTTTAGGAATTCGCAACTGCGCAGTCATTACGGTGGCGGCCTGTTCCAGAGTGATTTCGAGATCCGCCCGCGCACCGGCGCCAAACACATCGCCAAAACCAAACAGGTCACCGAGAATATCTTCGAAGCCGCCAAAACCTGGCGCGCCCCAGGCTGCGCTCGCCGCACTGGAAACGCCCGCATGTCCAAACCGATCATAACGCCTCCGTTGCTCGGCATCGGAAAGCACGGCATAAGCTTCAGCGGCTTCCTTGAATTTTTCTTCAGCCTGAGGATCGTTTCGGTTTTTGTCAGGATGATATTGATGGGCGAGCCGCCTATATGCGCTTTTAAGATCTTGCTCACTTGACGAGCGATTGACGCCCAAAACTTCGTAATAATCTCGCTTGTTAACAGCCATAGTTCTGATATTGAGAGAAGCGGCCAGTAGTTGAACCGCTGCAACGGCAAAGCCACTGACCGCTTTTTTATTTTACTTGAACGAGTCCGATTCGTTCAATTCCATTATTGACGGTTACCTTCAAACTAGACGACAAACTTTAGGAACTCGACCGATTCCTTCATCATCGCATTCGTAAGTTGACGAGCCACACGATCCACGGCATCGAGCGCCATACGCAGTTCACCCAATTCATCGGACTTGAGGGCGGCCTCGCCTTCACCCAAAAGGCGTTGAGCGTTCTCCTGGCTTTCTTCCGAAAGTAGCGCACCGAATTCCAGAAACGAGCGTTGAGTGTTCTTCATCAAGCTGGACAGCCGGTTCACGAGATCGATTTTATCCCGCTGACTCCGATCACTTTCGGCCGAAGTTTCAGCTTCCCGGATGATTCGATCGATTTCGTCCTGCGACAGACCCGAAGTTGGCGTAATACGCATCTGCTGCTCGCGGCCGGTGGCTTTATCCGTGGCCGAGACCGAAACAATTCCATTGGCGTCGACTTCGAAGGTTACTTCAATCTGCGGTATGCCACGCGGCGCCGAGGGAATTCCCACCAACTCGAACTTTCCCAAGCTGCGATTGCCAGCGGAGACTTCCCGCTCGCCCTGAAGGACATGGATTTCGACTGATGATTGATTGTCTACGACCGTTGTAAACGTCAGACTGTTGCGCAGCGGAATGGTCGAATTCCGTTCGATGATCTTCGTGAACAAGCCGCCGCGAGTCTCGAGGCCGAGACTCAGTGGCAGCACATCGAGCAGCACAATGTCCTTGACATCGCCGGACAACACGCCGCCCTGAATGGCAGCGCCCATCGCTACAACTTCGTCGGGATTAATTTCGGCGGAAGCTTTCTTGCCGAAGATGTCCGCCACCGTGCGTTCGACGATTGGGGAGCGAGTTTGGCCACCCACGAGGATCACCTTGTCGACGTCAGACGCTTGCAGTTTCGCGTCAGCCAGAGCGCGCTCGCACGGCTCTACTGTTTGTCGCACAAGATCGCCAACCAGATCCTCGAACTTATCCCGCGTAAGCGTCTTGTTCAGATGCTTTGGACCAGACGGATCAGCCGCAATAAAAGGGAGGTTGAAGCTGGTTTCACTAGCCGACGACAATTCACACTTTGCTCGTTCAGCAGCCTCTTTTAGTCGCTGCAGAGCGAGCCGGTCCCGGCGGAGATCGATCCCGGTATCGGCCAGAAACTGATCCGCCATCCAGTTCATGATCCGCTCGTCGAAATCTTCGCCACCCAAATAGGTATTGCCGGAAGTCGACAGGACTTCAAACACGCCGTCGTTCATTTCCAGGATCGAAATATCAAAGGTGCCGCCACCGAGATCGTAGACGGCGATCTTCTCGGCTTCCGACTTGCCAAGACCGTAAGCCAGGGCCGCCGCAGTGGGCTCGTTAATAATCCGTTCGACGTTCAGGCCCGCAATTTTGCCTGCATCCTTGGTTGCCTGTCGCTGCGTGTCATCAAAGTAGGCCGGCACAGTGATGATCGCATCTGCGACGGCTTCTCCGAGAAAATCTTCGGCCGCGGCCTTCAAACGCTGCAAGACAATCCCGGAAAGTTCAGGCGGGCTGTAGACGCGACCCTGCACGCGCACGCGCGCATCGCCGTTTTGTGAATCGACAATCTCGAAGGGCGCGGTCTCTCGCATTCTCTGCCCCTCGGGTGAATCAAACTTGCGACCGATCAGACGCTTAACCGCATAGACAGTATTGGATGCATTGGTTACGGCCTGACGCTTGGCAATCTGGCCCACCAGTCGCTCGCCCTTGTCGGTGAAACCGACGACGCTGGGCGTCGTGCGTCCGCCTTCTTTATTGGGAACAATCTGCACCGTGCCGCCTTCCAGCACCGCGACACAGCAGTTGGTCGTTCCTAAATCAATCCCAATGATCTTTCCCATACTTCTTACTGCACCGTCCCTCACGGTCGGGTTTCTTACTCTTCATCCCTACGCGCGGAAACTTTCACCATCGCCGGCCGCAGGAGCCGATCGCCGATGCGATAGCCGCGCGCCAGCTCAGCAATAACGGTGTCCGGTTCATGCTCGTCCGAAGGTTCGGTGACGACGGCTTCGTGCACGTGTGGATCGAAACGTTCGCCGACCGCAGCAATTGGCTGAACGCCGAAGGACTCGAGGACTTCATTGAGTTGCTTGCCAATCAACTCAACTCCGTGAAGAAAATGCCTAAACTCCGGAGACTCGCTGGTTTCAACTGATCGTTCGGCATCAAGCGCGCGGTTCAAGTTATCCAAAACAGGGAGCAGCTTGCGCGTCACTTCTGCCACCACGCGATTGTAAGCTTCACCACGTTCACGTTCGATCCGCTTGCGATAATTGTCAAAGTCGGCCTGGCGGCGCGCGACCGCTTCCTGCGCCTCGGCCAGGGCCGCCTCCAGGCGTTTCAACTCAGCCCGCGAGGCAACAAGTTCCGCCAGCTCAGGCCCTCCAAGTCTTGAGTCGTCAACCTTCGGCTTCGCGGCATTGTCATCCTCTGAAATTTCGAATTCGTCGGGGACGGCCTCTTGCAACTCACTCGACGGCGGCTGAGCCGCTGCCACCGAGCGCTCTTCATCACCGTCGAAGAAGCGAATAGGAATGCTGTTCGACTGCTTGTCCTTTCGATCTGATGCCATTTAGGTTCGATACTCTATCTCGCCCGAGGGCGGGGCGGCGAAACTATCAATGCAGGGACACTTCATCGAACAGGGCGCGTTCGATGAAGCGCGCAAGGTAGTTTACCACAGCCATCATCCGGCCGTACTCGATTCTCATTGGTCCCACGACCCCGATGGCGCCAAAGACATCGCCACCGACTTCGTAAGAAGTCGTGATTACAGCACAGCCCTTCATTGAGGACGCAACGTTCTCTCGTCCGATTACCACCTTTACATTCCCAATCGACGGTTGACGCGAAATGCACTCGTTCAAGATTTTCACCAGCCGGGATTTCTCCTCGAACATCCGAAACAACTCGCGAATGCGCTCGGCGCCGGAAAACTCAGGTTTTGTGAGAATGTTTGAGGCTCCATCAAGATAGACCTCGGCGGTAGCCGCCTCGCCTTCCAGGCTTCGCTCGCACAGCAACATCGCATTGCGCAGAACCGTGTCGTACAACGCTTTCTCTTCGCGCATCAACTCGATGATCTCTGCGCGAATTGCCAACAGGCTTTTACCGCTAAACTCGACATTCAAGTAGCGAGCAGTTCTATTCAGTTCATCCTGAGTGAAGTCTTCGTCAAGCGTAATCACCTTGTCATGCACGATGTTCGAGTTCGATACCAAAACCACTAAGAGGCGACGATCGGGCAGCCGAACAAACCTGATGTGCCGCAGGCGATTCTCAGCTAACGAAGGCCAGATTACGATGCCGACATTTTCCGAAAGCTCAGAAAGTACATGGGAGGCTTTCTCCAGCAAACGATCCGGCCGCACCGTGGCTTCGCGCCCGAAGCCGATGCTTTCGATAGCCCTTAAATCGGTCTTCGACAGCCGCGTCGAGTCCAGCATGTTGTCGACGTAATATCGATATCCTTTATCAGTCGGAATTCTACCCGCCGAGGTATGCGGTTGCTGTAACAGCCCAAGCTCTTCCAACTCAGCCATGACGTTGCGAATCGTGGCTGAACTCCAGCCCGCAGCGCTGGCAAATCTATCCGACACGACGTGGGAGCCGACCGTCTCGCCCGAGATCAAATGCTCTTCAATGATTGCAGAGAGAACCGCCTGGCGTCGCGAATCTGGCGCCGGTCGACCTGACTTTTGGGGACTTGTGCGACTGACCATTGGATTATTTTGGGCTAAGTCACAGCAGTGCATTGTGCGGCCCGAACCTGGTCAGTATAACGAAATAGCGAGATGTCTCGCAAATTATGGTCTTTTCTGTCTCCTTTGGAACCACGATCGACCAGGTTCAGGGCTCAAATGGGACTTAAGTTTATGGCAATACTAAGTTTAGTGGAGCGCGAAAAACTTGTTTCGCCGTTCAATCAGAGCGGCTAAGGCCATATCTCCCACGGTGACAAGAACTTAGGGACGCTTTGGGCCACCGCGTTTGACGCGCTCCCAGAACCGCTCCTAAGATTACTGGGCTTGACATTCGCAGGCCGTGGCCCAACAGAATCTACATCTCCAGAGAACTTTTAGCGACGCGTTTCGCCAAGTGGGTCGTGGGCGTCATCGCCTCACGCCCGACGTTAACCAAATCGAGGTAAGATTTTATCCGTACGCCGGGCTGCACCACACCATCCGAGTGCGAGCTGGTCGCGTCTACGTAAGGCTCTCCGATCTTTTTCGAACGGCGCCGCCGGAAGTAATTCGTGCGCTTGCGTTCTTGCTGGTAGCGCGTTTGCTTTCCCGAAAGGCGCCGCCAACCGAGGAACAAATTTATCGCTCGTATGCACTTAGTCCTCAACTCTTGCGTGCCTCGGATTTGGCGCGAAGACAACGGGGTCGCAAAGTCATTACTTCAGCCCGTGGCCAGGTATACGATTTGGAAAGAATTTTTGCGCGGCTCAACCGACGTTGCTTTGAAAATACGATCGCGAAACCTGTCCTGACCTGGTCGCAAAGACGAGCCCGCAGTATCCTTGGCCATCACGACGCGGCCCACGATACGATTACGATTAGCAAGGCATTGGATTCTCGGGAAGTCCCCGAGTGGTTCGTTGAATACATCGTGTTCCACGAAATGCTGCACGTCAAACAT